>DASTUU010000086.1:0-2181 GCA_035759485.1 Nitrososphaeraceae archaeon | reverse complement strand
GCTTGCAATTACCGATCAGATCATGACCTAAAAGGACATTCCATAGTTAGCAAGCAGAATCTAGAAGTTATTGACCCCTCTGATCAATCGAAAATATTGCCGCACGTCTTTGAGCTATCCATGGGAATTGACAGGAGCATTTATGCCATCCTAGAACACTCTTACTTTGAAGACCCTGAACACGACAACAGGGCCGTTTTAAAGCTCAGGCCTTATCTTGCTCCTATTCTAGTAGGGATATTACCTCTTGTCAACAGGGATGGACTTCCCGAGAAATCACAAATGATCCATTCTGAACTCAAGAGAGAATTCGACTTATACTACGACGACTCTGGTTCAATTGGAAGGAGGTATAGGAGACTGGAGCAAATAGGTGTTCCGTTTGCAATAACCGTTGATAAAGCTACCCTTCAGGATAATTCTGTTACGATCAGACAGAGAGACACAATGAAACAAGAAAGAGTCCAGATATCTAGTCTCAAAGACTATCTGTACAGATCTCTGCAATGTTAGCTGATGAGGCTATAACGAACACAAAGCTGGATGTTTGTTTCCTCTCAATTTACAAAGGCATGGATATCGAGTAAGACCACTACGAGGTGTCAGAACTAGAGAGTGCTTTGAAAACATCCTTCTGTGTAAGAATACCTTTAGGTTTGTCGTCCTTATCAACTACTAAAAGCCTTCGAATATTTTTCGATTGCATAATTTGAACGGCTTCTTTAATTGAAGTTGCTGGACTTATAGTTATCAGGGGATATTTCATCATCTCTCGTATGGGCTGTTGGATGAGGAAAAAATCGGATGACCCTATTTGATGCACAATATCTCTCTCGGTGAGTATCCCAACTGGCTTATTTCCATCAACTAGTCTTTTCACAACGACTACGCTTCCAATGTTATGGTCTAGCATTGTTTTGCAAATTTGTTGAATCGTTTGGTCCTCTGTGGCTGTAATTATTTCAGTCGTCATAAAACTTGAAACTGGGACGGAGTCAATTTCCATTCCTAGCTGAGCGCTCCCACCTAATATACTGTCTTGGAAGTGATATATTAAACGATATCATATTGCGTCTCATCACTCTACATCGTCTTGCTTGTTAAGTTATATTCCTTGGGATTTGAGAGTCACTGAGATATCGCTAGCTGGACTGTTCTTACGAAATGATCTTTTTCAACTGGTTTTCTGATTATGCTACTACGCTTAATGTCTGGTAATATGCTGACTAGCTCCTCTACTGCGTCTAGAGCCGAGACAAATAGCACTTTTACAGAACTATTTATCGCCTTCATACGATTATACAACTGTAAGCCATTTAAATTTGGCATTCTGATATCCATTATAACCAAGTCATAATACGAAGGACTTACCTGGGCGAAATGCCTAAGCGCTTCTTGTGAATTGCTAAAAGCATCTACTGTATATCCTTCAGGGTGCAAGAAAGATTTGTACGTTATTATCATATCGGGCTCGTCGTCGATAAGCATAATATTAAATTTTTGAGCACCTTCTTGGGGATACCATCCTGACACTTTACGATCTTTGATTCCCAATTCGGGCGGCATCACTATTGCGGGGACAGCCAAGTTAACTCCAGTTGTCACAGAGTATAATGGGTACGAAGGTGTCTTTGATCCTTCAATCGAGTATGCTCCCATCTGTTTAATAACAAATAAAGAAGAGGATTCGTGGGGCCCTTTTATTATCTGGTATAGGTCCCCCCCTATTATTACTCCGTTCAGAGGTGCTCTCGAGTTTATTTTCGCGCACATATTGACTGTTGGACCGAAAACATCGACTACTCTAGATGGTCCAGATTTAGCAACTTCTATTTTTCCATAATCTGAACTTATCCTATAGTTAATAGGTGGTAAATGATGATCCCGATATTTCTCGTTCATGGGACCATGGGCTGCCACCATGGTAAGACCACATCTTAAAACATCTTTGAAAGGTGTCTTATCTGGTGAGGACTCAGAAGTTTTTGGAAAAAAGAATATAACACTGTCACCCACATTTTTGACAACCTCTGCGCCAAAATTCCTTGCAATGGCTGCCATAGTATTTATAAAAATCGAGTAATATTTGGCCACATTTTCTGATTTGCCTATATCTGCTGTAATCTTTGTGGAGTTGACTATATCGACGATGCCTACACAAAGGTACTTGGTATCCACAAA
>DASTUU010000085.1:0-1079 GCA_035759485.1 Nitrososphaeraceae archaeon | reverse complement strand
ATCTGAATCTGTTTCTTGATAGTAAAGCAATTCAGTAGCAGTCAGAAAACATATCTTTAGCCTGTTATCCATGTCTCTCAGTTTTCTACATAGCTGAAAGCCATTCATTTCTGGCATTCGAATGTCTAGAACTGCTAAATCGTACACACTGGCCTTGAACTCAGACAATGCCAATATTGGATCAGTAAACGTTTCAACTTGAAATAACCCAGTTTCCTCCAGGGTTTCTTTTAAAGTAAAAGTAATGTCTTGTTCATCATCAACCACGAGAATCCTTTTTTTTGCTATCTTTGACCAGGTTGTTGTTGGTATTTTACATCATTAGTTGAATACTTTAAGATAGTAAAAAGGATATCGGCTTTGGAATTAAATAGGGGTAGTTTTGTACCGCACTAAACGCAGAAACTAAATATAAGTATTTTTGTAAGAAAAAACAAAAAGCAAACTATCGTTTCGTTAGAGAAGGATTTACACAAACGAATAACATTCTCGAGATAGACACCTCAATCAATAATATAAACCCCATTAACGATAACAGCTGCTGTTGTATTCTCTCGTCTAACTTCTGCAACATGTCTATTTGTTCCTATTTCTAAGCAACGTACTTGCTAGCATCTGTTACAACTATGCTGTTAGTTGTTAAATCCATAATATACTTGTAGTAATCGTTTATTATCGCAGTTGCCTGCAGCTTGTGTTGTCTTCGGTGTATTGCTTGTGAGGACTAGCTGAATTTATGCAAGCCAATGTGGCAATATCCATAAATATAATGAACATCTTTCTACTGAAGAATGAGATTCTTAATACTTGCAAAGATTCCTACGGAAGACGGAAACAAAATGGTACAGGACCCAAACTTTTTGAGAAAACTTGAAAAATATATAAACAAAGTCAAGGCTGAAGCAACATATTTCTATGAAGCAGATGGCAACAGAGTAGCTTCCTTTATTGTTGATATAGAGAGTGCAGACCAGATACCCGTCTTGGCTGAACCGCTGTTTAGTGGAATGGGTGCTCATGTGGAGTTCCACCCGGTAATGAGCTTTGATGACCTAAAGAAGGGAATGCCACAAGCCATA
>DASTUU010000084.1:0-1747 GCA_035759485.1 Nitrososphaeraceae archaeon | reverse complement strand
TTCCTATTATCATAAAAAGAGAGACCTTTGTAAAAAGAGGAATACAAGCTGAACCTGTTCAAATAAAAAATGGAATTCATATTGATCTCTTTAGGACATTTCAAAACAGATCAGTCCAGATTTACGCATTCAGTCACAAATACTCAGAATATACCCTTAACGCAATATCTGAGGCACTACTCAATGATAGCAAATACGAATTTGAAGGTGACATCAGTGAGCTTTCAACTGATAAACTCGCTCAGTATTGTATGAAAGATGCTGATCTTACTTTCATGTTGACAAAGTTCAATGATAATTTGCTGATGAAACTACTAGTCGTAGTTGCTCGCATAGGGAGGCTATCAATTGATGATATTGCGCGTTTTGGTGTAAATCAGTGGATAAGAGGAATGTTGTACTATGAACACCGTCACCATAACGCGCTCATTCCCAGACGAGATGAATTGCAGGCCAAGGGCACTGCGTCTACCACTGCTATAATAAAGGAGAAAAAATACAGGGGCGGGTTAGTAGTTGAACCTACCTTGGGCATTCACTTCAATGTTATAGTTGTAGATTTTGCAAGTCTTTACCCAAGCATTATCAAGGTCCACAATCTTTCCTACGAAACGGTGAACTGTGCTCACCAATCTTGCAAAGAAGATGCAAGCCGAAGAATCCCTCAAACTTCGCATTGGGTTTGTAAGAAAAAAAGAGGATTGACGTCGCTTCTTATAGGCTCACTACGAGACCTAAGAGTCAACTACTACAAATATTTGTCAAAGGATAAAGCCTTGGCTCCCGAAGAACGCCAGCTTTACAATGTTGTTAGCCAAGCCATCAAGGTGATTTTGAATGCAAGCTATGGAGTAATGGGAGCTGAAATATTTCCCCTCTATTGTCTTCCCGTTGCAGACGCCACAGCTGCTATTGGCAGAAGCACAACTACAAAAACCATAAATAAATGCAAAGAAATTGGTATCGATGTCATATATGGAGATACAGATTCTCTCTTCTTGCGAAATCCATCTTCTACAAGTGTTGACCAAATATCTTTTTGGGCTAGGAGTAATTTAGGCGTTGATCTTGAGATTGATAAACAATACAGATATATTGTCTTCAGTGAACTTAAGAAAAACTATCTAGGTGTATTGTCCGATGGTACTGTGGACGTAAAAGGTTTAACAGGTAAAAAGTCCCATACTCCTCCTTTCATCAGAAGGGCGTTTAACTCTATATTGACTATTTTAAGCAAGGTCAACTCTAAAGAAGATTTTGAATCAGCCAAGGAAAAAATCAAAAATATAATTCAGGAAAATGCTAAAAACCTGGAGCTTGGCAGGATTTCACAAGAAGATCTCAGTTTTAATGTTATGGTGAACAAATCCCCCAAGAAGTATGGAAAAAGGATCCCAGAGGATGTTTCTGATACTGGTAATAAAGGATCTTTAGATGGGAAAGCAATGGATGTTGCAGTAAACTTCAAAGGATTACCACAACATATCAAAGCCGCAAAATTGTTGACAGATATAGGACGGGAAGTTAAGGCCGGTGACATTATTTCTTATGTTAAAACGAAAACTACTGAAGGAGTAAAACCTGTGGGTCTTGCTAAATCAGAGGAGATAGATATAGAGAAATATCTGGAAACGATGGAGGCAACTTTTGATCAAGTATTGTCATCACTGGGTTTTAATTTTAAATCGCTATTAGGCAAACCCCGGCAATCAAATTTGGATGAGCTTTTTTGGAGCAGGTAACTTTT
>DASTUU010000083.1:0-4267 GCA_035759485.1 Nitrososphaeraceae archaeon | reverse complement strand
TGAAACGGTCATTAAAGTAGATGTAAGGCAAGTCATTGTAAATATGTCTGTCCATGAGCTCGTGGATCGAGTCAAAATACTCATTTCTTTTTCTTCCTTTCATTCTCAGGACTTCATGTGATAATACATGAGAAATGTTTGCACAATTGGCATCAGCCAAGAACTTAATACGCTCCCTTTCTGTAATAGCAGATACATTTTGCGGTCTTTTCCATTGAACCATTCCGAAGTTTTCAGACGAATAGGCTTCAGTTGGGCAATCTGTCCATAAGGGCTTAAAATAGGCGAAGTAAAAATGATAAATGTGCTTACCTCTGTCCTTGTGATCCCTTTGAAGGTAGCTGATCGACATTCTATCGAACAACCTTCCCGGAATTACAGGTAAAATGTCAGCTTCAACAGCAAAGTCCATATCAAAATATCGTTTGATCCACCAACGAAAAAATCTAGATAGAGAAGAAACATAGTCCCAATCTTCACTCTGCCTTTGACGCCATTCCTCCTCTTTGGCGACATATATGAAGAATAACTTGACACTTTTTTGCATCCTAGGGCTTTAACCAGAATGATGCCTATATGTATGTGCTTTAACTAGTTAAAAGTGATCTTTCGCGTAAAACATGTTTACCTAATAATAGTCAGAATGTGATACATCTAGATCTTTCTTATTCAATAAGGCCAAGTTCCCAATTAAGAGTCACACAATATAGTAGAGTAACTTGTATACTCGTCTCAGCGATTTGTTGTGCTAGCTATTATCTGTTATTACTAATTATTCTATGAAACCCAGAATAGGAGAGTTATCCAATCGAAGAGTAGTACTCAAATTAGTCCAGAAAGCATACTCCTAGTTTTCATACTATAAATATAGAGAGTAGTATGTGTGCCATATTATATAGAGACCTATATGTTGTTTGTTTTCCAACTACAATTTAATGGAAAGCATAAGACCATCTTCTAAGAGCGCCAACAAAGCACAGAAGAAAAATCATAGTGGCAGAAGAAAAATGAGATCAATACCATTGGGTAACAAAAGTAAGGCTAAGGGTAGGAAAACTAATTCCAGACTAAGGGTAGCAAGGACCAATAAGAAAACTAAACTAACTCTGAGGAAAAAAGCTGTAAACAGGCAATCTCATGGCGTGGCTATTAGAAGGTCAAGTGGAAGGAGAGAGAAGTTCAGTACAGATCGAATGGTACAGACTGTTAGTAGATCGGGGGTACCATTTATGATGGCTAGAGATATTGCAAAGACAGTCACGAAGAAAATAAAAAATACATCATCATCGCAAGATCAAGCCCAACTCAAGAGCGTAGGTAAAAATCAAAAGAAAAAGTCAAGAAGGGATAAAGTTATTTCTGCAGGCAAAGTTAGGCGTCTGATAGCAGAAGAATTGCGTGATAGAAACCGGCCAGATATTGCTAATTCCTATTCCGGAAATCCTCCAGAGAATACTACAACGCAGGGTCACGGCAGGATTGATGATAAACAGCAAGGGCTTGAGAAATTTTCCGTAAATACTCAGCATTCAAGAAGAAAAGAAGTGGTGCATGATCAGAGCAAACGAGGAGGAGGAATTATGACGTGACCTTTTTTCTTTTCTTGTAAGCAACTTAATTTCAAGAATAGATGTAAGCTTTCCACTTCCAACTATTGATTTGATATTGCAAGTGATGATGTATAATGATTTAGGATATACTAGCAGCTAGAAATCATATATCTATAGTTAGAACCTAGAATAGTAATTATATATATAAAATATAGATTTTTCTCAAACCGAATTTGAGGTTATATGCAGATATTGGCCCGTCTAGGGTCAGACAGAACTTTCAAAGATTATGGGAACAGGATAATTTATAGATCTGCTAGGGTCTCCTAGCATTAGTGGTCGTTGTTGACATTAACTGTTTTTCTACTTCATCTAATCTGTCGGCAGAACCAACATTTTCTAAAATGCCTGAAAAAGAGGGATCGCTGCGAACCTTATTAAAAAAGGAGAAAACTTCCTCATTTGTCACTCCATGTTTCATGTCATATGTTATATTCTTCTTAACGTTTGTTAGATTGTTGTATTTTTTATGTTGTCTTTTTTGCCAGGAAGAAGCATTATCTGACAATCCCATTACAAACTTCAAAATTGTTTTCTGCATGTGTTCGACATGCCACTCTCGCATCGGATAACTATTATTTTGGGTAGTCAAAAAGAACATAGAATATAAGGTAAGGCCGCAATATAACCTATTTGCAAAATTTGGGTCCAAAATCAGACGGATAGCGCAGTCATATAACTCCTTTGGTCTCTGCTAGTCCTCAAAAACTATCGATTGAACTAAGGATTCCTAAGGTGTGTTTAAGTATAGTCGCAGAAGTGCTACATCTCACTTTGAGAATCCATAGTACTTCCGGTCAGGCAAAAATGAGTTGCAACCACAATAGGACATTTCATTTTGACTCTTCCCCCGCAGCTCTATCTCAATCAAATTTTTGGTGATAACATACCGAATATTCGATAGAGATCCGACTCATCGTTCATAACTGAATACGATATTCTATTGTTAATACTACCTTGAATTACCATCAAATAAAATATTTAGTAATGTTTCACCTTTCTTAGCTATTCACAATCTCTGCAATGGCAAACCTGCTTCCAACAGAGTTAACCTTTACCTTCAGATTTTCTCCTGCTTTTCCATTTTTAACGAAGATAACAAAGCCTTGTATTCTGGCAACTCCATCACCCCTTTGACTTGTTTCCGATACTTGTACATCATATTCTTTTCCAACTTCCACAGGTTTTGGACCTGAGTTATACTGATGCCTACCGTAACCGCCTCGTCCGCTGTAACTACCACCGTCTCTCCTTTCGTAACTCATATTATAATTGTCTAAGATCATTAAAATTGATTCCTAATATGAATGAATGTAATGCATATCGTGTAGATTGGTATAGATTTGACTGGCATACTTTTGTTAACACAGACAGCGATATCATATTATTATCCCAAATCTGAAATAAAATTGAACGCATAACAATGATTGAATGTAACAAATAGAAGCTCTTCATTCTCTCCTCACTAATAGCGTTAAGGAAATTATTTATAAAAAATATTGACGGGTTAACATATGACTAATCGCGAGAAGACGATCAAGTTCCATGGAACTGAGGTAGCGAATATAATTATCCTTTACGCAGTTAAACCGCGCTCAAGGGGAGATAAAGAAACTCTAGAAGAATTTAACGCAGCAAAGAATCCCGAAATTTGCGAAACGTTAAATGCTCAGGTTGTCGCCGATTACATAACCATAACTTTTTACAGGGAGGAAAGTAGCAATTCAATTATACGCAGAGAGTTGATCCCTACTCATCTTGTCCAACATATTTGGGTACAGGACATGTAATCACAAGGACCTAAAGTAATTCATGAGAGAGAAATTAATGTGACCGAAGAAGGGAAGAGTTAGAGCAGTTATCAGCTGAGCCGGAACAATAATGGAAAAACAGGAAAAAGATGCATGCTCGTTCACGATTATCGTGAGGCTCTAAATAATACCTTGTCCATAGTGGGTTCTTATGTGCAATTCTATCACACGATATAACATCGTCACCTGATTTTTACAGGCTGTGCCTTTCAGATTGAGAATCGTTTGAGCGAGAGGTACTCATGCCTTTTTTATGGTATATTTCACATTTGGTAATTGTGAAAAAGGTCATAATAACTATATCTAATATCATTGATCTATTACTGCAATGTTTAAGATACTAATTTGGAAGTCCCCCCTTTTTCTGTTCAACCATATGCGGTGACTGACCATAATTCAATTCCTTATTGTATTCACTCCAATTACCCCTTATAGCAGGATAACAAGAGCAGACCAATCTCGTATTACTGATTACTGTTGAAAAAAACTTTAGCCTAGGGCTAAGAAATCATTGACCCAGCATGAGCAAAAAATTATTGAATCAAAGTAGCTAGGTGAACGATGAAACTATATTTCTCACATTTTTGGCTAGATATAATTGAAAAGTAGGTTCCAAGCGACATAAACACCACAATAATTAATTATTAGCATCTATAATATCAAGAATAATTTAAGAAGAGGAAAATATCGATGCCTATTTATAATGTAGAGAAAGGGAACACAAAGAAAATCAAAATCAGACTGACTTGGAACCATCAGTATCCGGAGGGGTGTACAGGGCAGTTGTAGAGGGCGAAGATACGAATGAGGCAGGACAGACGCCAGCCTCTACAGTTGAAGAACCAC
>DASTUU010000082.1:0-1330 GCA_035759485.1 Nitrososphaeraceae archaeon | reverse complement strand
ATCTTCACAATTAGCATTACGCGGATGAATACCAATGAATTGGGCTATATTATCACGGTGGTTAGGGCTGCTAAAAAGGTCAATGCTGCGCCGAGAGGTTTCGTTATCCACGCACACAGAACAGACCTTAATCCTCATCGCTTTAATAGTTGTGATAATCGAATCAATGCAATATGAGAACTCTTCATCGGTAAGGTGAATATGAGCATCAACTAAGGACATAATGACTTTGGTGTCAATACCGCCTTTTAACATAATCCTAGAGTTTTAAAATAATCCTAAAATGGGATAGAATAGTCTCTTCGTCTTTTCGTCTCCATAAATGCAAAGAACATCGCTATAATATATTCAGTTTGTCCGCGACCATAGCGCGCGTTTTTGTTTTAAAAGAGCTTTGCCATGTCTTGAAGTCCAAGTATAAATGTAAAGATGTGGCCATTTCTCAGACAAGTAACGTTTAACATACGCCTAATTGCATAGTCCATCTATGTCCACTAATCCTGAACTAGGACTCGCAGCGATGTACCGATTCATAAAGAAGTCAGGAGCAGAAAGGGTCAGTGACGAAGCTGCCGATGAACTGCGGAAGATACTTGAAGAAGTTGCAACAAAGGTTGCTTCGCAAGCACTAGACTTGTCTATTCATGCAGGAAGAAAGACAATAAAATCTGAAGACATTCGTCTTGCAGCCAAGAATATTTTAAAATTCTAAATCAATCAAATGTAATAGCAGAACCGGGCCTGTTCTGCAAGGCTTTTTATCTGCCCCCGTATCGTATCCTACAAGCAAGATGAAAATTAATGAGGGCTCGTATGTCTTGCTTTTTCATACTCCTAGGAAAAAATGGCTCATTAAGGCAGTACATGAAAAGAAAATGCATACACATCTTGGCGTAATAGATCTGTCAGATGTTATCGGAATGGAGTATGGGTCAATCATAAAATCGACTGAAGGGAAGACAATATACCTTATCCAGCCTACAATATACGATTTCATTATGAAGTCTGAAAGGAAAACCCAGATTATTTACCCAAAGGATTTAGGCTTCATTGTTGCTCGGACCGGCCTGACAAATGGATCGATAGTTCTGGAAATTGGGACCGGCAGTGGTGCACTTACAACATTTATGGCGAGTATTGTCAAACCTAGTGGACACATACATACATTTGATATAAACCCCGATTTTATGGCCGTTGCGAGACGCAATCTACAGAAAGCTGGACTGACAGAATTTGTAACGTCCCGCCAATACGACCCGCACTTGGGTCTCGACCTTAAGGATATCGATGTCGCCATAGTTGATCTGGGTGATCCGTGGACCGTAATCCC
>DASTUU010000081.1:0-1888 GCA_035759485.1 Nitrososphaeraceae archaeon | reverse complement strand
TATAGAAGAAGGCAAACCACATCCTTCACCATTTCAGACAGCACTACAAAGAATGCACTTAAAGCCTTCTGAAGCAATAGTAGTTGAAAATGCTCCACTAGGAGTTGAGGCTGCTATAAGAGCAGGAATCGAATATATTATCACACTTAATAACACACCACTTGACATTTTCTCTGATTTCAAAGGCACAATATCTAATGAAGATAGAGAAAGAAACAAGATATTCAAAGATACAAAGTCTGCAAGTAATTTTTTGAAGGAATGGTGTTGTAACTAGGATTTAGACGATGATTGATAGTAACTATACAAATATGAATCAGTAACACAGCTTCTATCTTATTCTGTATATTTTGTCATACTTTAATTTTAAAATTATCAGAATAACATTCAGGATAAAACCTGTAACATTCGTACCAATTATGACAGGATCTCCTCTTATTGCACCATAGATAACCCATAAAAACATCCCGCTCGCTATGAGACTCATTAAATAAATAGATACATCTATCATCTTTTTGGTTTTGTAGGCCTTGTGTAGCTGGGGAATAAATGAGGACAGTACTAATATCCCAGCAATAACACCAATAGTATCAGCTATGGCAACATAATCTTTCAACATGACTTAAGGTTCAATAAACTATCTAGACGTTATACCCTTATTGAGAGCAACAATAAGGCATATTCACTTGCTTTACCTAACATTCAGATACTGAGTTTATTGAGGACCTGCTCTTTATATGATATAGTAAAGACTACACAATAATGATGACATAAGCTAGCGGATACACACATTAAGACAATAAACACCAGAGTATATGCATGAATCATAAGTAAATAAAATGCAGTAAAACAAGATAGTAGTACTTATATCACTTCATTGTGCTCCAACAGACTTAAACATATCGAATACAGGTTTAGACGAAGAAGACTGAATAGAATATAAGATGAGTACTAGCGAAGAACTTCTTCTACACTCCTTCTGGGGGTAGGTCTTATCTGTTGATTATAATACCCCATTCTAAGCAATACTTGTGGAAATCCCTTTTTGTTTCCTATTGCATCGAGCAGTTTAGGCCTCAGCTGTGGGATTTGTATAGGCTGATTTAGAAAAGAACAGCAAACATTCTCAGAACCAGCAAGTAACAAAATATTGGCTAAAGCCATACCTGTATTTATCCAATCTAAAGGCTCATCTGAATGTGAACCTAAAACCGCAAGAACAGGCGATGTTACTGCACACTCCCAATCTTTTTCAGCATGTTTCCTATTTATATTAAATTTTTTAATAACAAAAGGGCTTATCATAGACATAAAATTGCTAATCCCTAATGCATAACCAGGTATGCCATCTCTTCTCCTACGACTTCTGTTATCATGTATCCATGAGACTAGTTCATGTCTAAATGCCTTATCTGATAGCTGAATATGATCTCCTTGCACTATAAGTTCTGCTAATGCATTTTTTTCATCGTCTTCTTGTGCAATATGCAACCATATAGGCTTCACTTGATGTTGACGCCGTGGATACTTGTCTACAATATAGTAAAATCCTACCAATAATATATCAGGAATATTCCTGTCTTCAAATCTAAATCTATTGGTTCTACGTTTAGTTATTGCTCCAAACAATCTATCATTATCCTCCTTCTGCAGTGAATTGACTTCAATGTTACCTTCTTGTATGTTAGTAGTGTCATTATTATTTCCATTACCATCATAGACATTTATTCTAGCCAAAAGATGCTCGTCACTTTTCCTCTCTCCAGAAGAAGGTAATACTTCTATTTTGTATCTGTAACCAAAGTGTCTTATTGTTATCTGCAAATAACCCAATGCAACCCCACAGCTAATAGTCAATTCTCTACCTCTAGGATCAGCTACTGGTAAT
>DASTUU010000080.1:0-3250 GCA_035759485.1 Nitrososphaeraceae archaeon | reverse complement strand
CATTTCTCGTATTCCTGATCTCCTTGTCCGATAGCCTCTTTGCCCATTTTTTCTCCCATCTTTATTGCTCTATCCAGACCTTTACACGCTTTACAAGATCTTCCTCTAGCATCCCGACTCTTAAATAGGGTACCACACCTTTCGCAGTTGATATATTGCACGATTATATGCACTATTCTTTGACTTAATAAGACTCAGTATCTCCTATGCTGACCATCATGGTATAGCTTACAGTGTTCTTATACATATGCAGGAAAAAGTTAAGATGTCACAACTTGAGGTATCGAAGATTTATTACATTCGTTCGTTGTATATATAGTACTGATGCAAAAATCGGAACAAGAGAAACTTGCAATATCCCGAATGGCAAGGGCACTTGTAAACGAATATGAGAGTTTACTCCAAGAACAATTAAGAAGCCTTCCAAAAGAATATCATATTAGTTTTCTAAACTCTGTTTGGAAGGAGATTATCCGTATGAACAAAGGTGTTTATAACAAGATGGGCTGCGGATATAAGCCAGCGAAATTTCCTAGATGGATGTATAACCAGCAAACGGTGGTATCTAGAGACGGTAAGAAAATTGTAATTAGACAAGATGTTCAACCCAATGTCAATACTCCACATTACTTAGACCACTTCTCTCATGCGAGATTATTACCTACACGGGATCCGAATTCAGATAAATGGAAGTATGTTTCAAATCCGTACAAGCTGACTTCTGAAGAGCTTCAGATCATGATAGAAGAAATGAAAAGGTATGGAGTAAGATTTGAGGTAAGTGGAGAGTCAAACTATGAACCGGGCAGAACATTCCAGATACGGTTTGGAGAACCAGCAAGCACAAAAAACTAGAATTAACAATTTGTGTCCTGTTCCTATTATACTTAATTCAAGACGTTGTATTATTCATGAGTTGAAGCGTTCTTAGAGACTTTTTTGGCTATACAATTGACGAGATTTGATGCGATATTTGTTGAGCAAAATTTGTTGTCATTGGCACAACTGTTGATTGAGTAATATTATTGCTTGATGTCTGTGCTTCGGTCTGTGGTATAAGACAAACTCATAAGATATTAGATAAAGTAACAACACCTAGCAAAGATATGTTTAAGAACTTTCTTTCTTGGTATGGGGGAACTCTCCAGCAGACTCACGATTACCGAGTCCTCTAATTCGGGCTAATGACCTGATAAGTTTACAGAACCTAAATAAACAATGTAAATAGATATGGTAACTGTGATCAAGTTCTCCGATACTATACCACCACAAGAATATGAAAAGAAGCGAGATAACGTAATAGTCCAGGACGCGTTCGTGAGTCTGCCGTGTTTGAACGATTCCTTGAAATTGGACGAAAACCTGCCGCCAGCGTATCTAGTAGGTCGTATGATGGATGAAGGCATTCTTGACAACGGAGCATTCTATGACATCAATAGCAACAATAAGCGAAATATGACTATAGGATATAGGCTAAAACGATAACTATCGATTGGCCAATGTACTGGTTTTCGGCCCTTTTCAGAGCCTTTTGCATAAGAGTCAAGTTTTCTGCACCGGTACGAATTTGACTCAAAACCTTTTGGTAATATATATAATCGCAGGAACTGAAGAACTGTCTTAGGTTCTTTATTTCATTAGGAAATAATAAATGTAAAACTTCTCTGCTTTCTCTAAACACGTAGGCCTTATTATGAAACCAAAATCTAGTTGTTTTTTCCCTATCTTTTATGCTAAAGCCTAGAGTTCTGTCCCGACTGAGAAGGATTAACCCAAGGCTGCGTACTGATGAGAAAGATGTGGGAATAGTATGGTAGCCATGCTAGTTATATCACTTGAAAAATAATTTGATCACTCAATATGCGTAATAGGATTTGTATATGAAAATAAAAGAATAATTTTCAGGTTGATAGGTGGGAATCAGTGCATGTTACTATTATTCTTATAGACTCCACTATCGCAGACCTAATTAGATTTTTGGGCTGGAGGATGTCGCTTCTACATCTGATACTTTGGCCTACGATCTAAGGGAACAAGACCTGATATCTCTGGCAGAAAATGATTTAATAGAATATGAACAAGGTATCATGACATATAGGACAACTGAGAAGGGACTGCATATTCTTAAACTATATAATGAAATGAATAAAATTGCTCGCCTATCCGTTATACCGACCGATAATCAGAATAACGATTTATTCATATGACCTAATACATCTTCAAAGTCAGCTATTCAGAATGGCTGTCCCCTACCTATTCGGTAATTTTAAATGATTCTATCATTCTTCGCGCCGTTTGTAATTCATTTTGGAAATCTTCTTCTTCCGTGGCGTATGTTATTGTATATACTTTATCATCTTTTAATGTCCACAATTGCATCTTTTTTAGGACTAGATCAGTAAAGATTATTTCATGAGCAGGCAAATCTGCAAGAGTTGTAGAATTGGAGTCCAAGATTTGGCCTTCGACTGAGCCAATTTTTATGTCATTGTATTCTTCTAAAGTCATGTTTGGTGATGATGATGATGGTAGATTCTCGATCTGTATCTTTACTTGTTTGGCTCCTGAGGCATCATCAAGAGGATAAAAATTATGATCTGCCGAACTAGTTTGCAGGAATGATAAGTCCAACCTCCCCCAATCTGAAGGATATTCTACCTCTATTCCGAATATAGGGTTGCTATAAGGGACAAAATTTACTTTGTCTGGTTGTGCCGCTACTGGTTGCTGATCTATTATAAAGAAGAATAATATTAGGTAAAAGAATAACAACGGATAGACACTGGTTAAATCGGTGAGTGTGTTAGTCGACAATTGGTTCACTTAAGGAAGCTGGTTGGTGAGCGATTAGACTGGACTTTTCTTGAATGTGTCCACTGCTATTTTGTTATCCTTCGTATTATTCTTGCGCCAAGGGAGACGACCTAGGACAGATCACGAACGAGATGCAGATGAGCCCGTGGTATTTCCTTGTCCTGCTGCTGTTTGTGTTTCCTTTTCTAATTCACTTCCAGCTGTTGGAATCTCTATAAAAGGAGTGACTCCTTGACCTCCGCCTGCTCCTCCCCCTGTGACTAGCGGTAGTTTTCCATCCCACTTCGTTGCTTTGAGCCATTCCAAGTATGTAGGATTATTCCTTAGCTGTTGGTCTATTATTGTTATAGCTTGTGCTTCTCCTTCTGCCTCCAATATATTGGACTGCTTGACTCCTTCTGCTCTAGCTATATTAGCTTTTTGTTCTCCAATTGCT
>DASTUU010000079.1:0-1884 GCA_035759485.1 Nitrososphaeraceae archaeon | reverse complement strand
CTTGAGACTCATGTAATTACTTGTGAACCTCTGCCCAACTTTCCTCTTATACGTGATCTTGTAACTGACTTTCAGCAGTTCTTTAATCATCATAGAAATATGCGACCTTTTATTCAAAACCCATATCCTGACCCCAACATGGAAGAACTAAGCGAATTGAAGCAGACACCTAAAGAAGTGGACGATTTTCTTCAATTCTCATATTGCATAAAGTGCGGACTTTGTTACTCTGCCTGCCCTACAGTTGCTACAGATACAAAATTCCCTGGTCCTCAGGCTCTTGCTCAGGCTTACAGATATTTTGCAGATAACAGAGATGATGCCGGGAGGAAGCGGCTAGACATCGTTGATGATAAACATGGGATATGGAGATGTCATTTTGCTGGTTCATGCAGTACGGTATGTCCTAAAGGAGTCGATCCTGCATTAGGGATACAATTGTTGAGAAGCCATCTGATGACTATGTCTAAGAATCCAAGAGAGCTTGCGGAATTAAGAAAGATAAGTAACGAAGGATCATAGATTTAGGCCAAAGTAAACATCCATCTGACTTCGGAAAATTTGCTTTGCCGCTCTGCTGTTGCACTATTAAGATGAAGGTTTAGACTAAAAAATCATCCTTCATTAGTCGATAGAAAACAGGGTTAGGGAGATCATAGCAGTTCCTATGCCTTTTGAGGCGGAGTGCTTTCGTTAACCTGCTTATTGATGGCCTCTGCCATAAAATGATTACTGACGTTTACTTTAACTGAACTTATTTCAGGAATTTTATAGATATTGTCTCTGATGTCCTGAGCTATCTTGAAGCCAAACACTGCGGGGCAGAATGGACTAGTCAGATGCAAATCTATAGATACGCTATCAGAATCAATCCTTACGTTATCAATCAACTCGAGTTCCATTATAGAAACGCCAATTTCCGGGTCTACAATCTTTGTTAGCTCATCAAAAATTTGCTTCCGCGTGTTTTGAAGATCCTGAACCACATTATATAGGGTTGTCTCTTGGTATTTAATCATTGCCAGTAAACCTACCTAGGATGAGTTAGTTAGCCTAATCTAGTGAACTTACATAACTTACAATTAGATAATTATCATTACATAACTTGCATTATTAGAATATTAAAATAAAACTCCGTGAATTCTTTAGTTGTGTACAGATCGAGAACTGGCGATTCTTTGGACAAAGAAGGACTAAAGTTTCTTTCTTCAGTCCAGGCAGATAGCCACTTGTTGTACTATGATATCTTGGGAAGCGAGGCTCACATTATTATGCTACATGAAAGAGGAGTACTATCAGCCTCTAACGTACGAAGACTATTAGTCGAGTTGGAGAGGATAAGAAAAAATCCCAAGGTTATGTCTACAGAGGGGTATGAGGATATACATGAGTGCATTGAAGCTCATCTTATATCTCAATTAGGTTACGATGTAGGAGGAGTGTTGCAAACTGCCAGATCAAGAAATGATCAGGTGATTCTTGATATTCGCATGATGATTAGAGACTCTATCAACAAAATATCGCTAGCAATTCTTAGGCTTATTAGTGCATTACTATCAAAATCCAAAGACAATTTTCGTTCAATAATGCCTTTGTATACACATCTTCAACACGCGCAGCTTGGCACATTATCTCACTTTCTCCTTTCCTATATAGATGGCCTATTTAGGGACCTCGATAGGTTAGATGGAGTATACAATAGGATAAACAATTCCCCGCTTGGAGCCTGTGCGATAGGCGGCACTAGTATTAATATAGATAGAAGCATGACTGCCTCATTATTAGGATTCAAAGGCATTATAACTAACTCAATAGATGCCACAACATCAAGAGATGATTTGATAGAATTCGTGTCGTCACTCACAATATTAATGTTGAACCTAT
>DASTUU010000078.1:0-1806 GCA_035759485.1 Nitrososphaeraceae archaeon | reverse complement strand
GAGCCCACGCGCCAGCAAATACTATATCAAAGGCCAAAATGAGATAAACACCAGGTTGAGGCAATAAATAGCCTAGAATAAATGCGGCAGCCATCATCGGAATGGTAAATATCCTTGTCGTTCTCAATAGTTTTCTATCGTCCATGCCTGGTCTCTTGAGCCATTTTTTCAATATGTCTCGTTGTATAATGTTCCTTGACATAACACTAGATATTGCAAGCAATCCTCCATTTGCTGTTGACATAGATGCTCCCAAAACTCCCATCAATAGAGCAATACCTATTGCAAATGGTACGTGATTTATAGCCAGTTCAGGATATGCTGTAAATGGATCAGCCAAATTCGGAAGGAAATATAGTGCTACTATGCCCATCATGGTTGTGGGAATGACTGTAAATAATGTCAATCCTCCTCCCATGAATGCACCCCTTCGTGCTGTCTTGCCATCTTTCGCTGCAAAAACTCTTTCCATAAAATCAAGTGCTACTATGTCGCCCAACGCCAAAGCCATAATTCCTGCCCAATTAATAAGTGCCCCATTTCCAATATCAGTTAGCCCCGAGAGATCAAGATACGAGGGTGGTGCATTACCCAGGATAGTACCAAAATCTACTCCTGCAAATCCTAAAGCAAAAAACAGGAAAGCCGCCCAAAATGCACCTATTGCTAGATAAATCTGAAATATGTCTGTGTACGCTGAAGAAAAGAGACCACCAGCAAATGTGTATACTAGCACAACCAGTGCCGCTATAAGCATTGCCCAAAAGAAATCAATATGTAATACAGCAGTAAGAATATATCCGCTGGCAGCAAAGTTACCAGCTACTAGAACTATAAAACTAATCATCATAAGTACTCCAGAGATACCTTCTGCTCCTGCTCCAAACCTTCTGTAATAAAAGTCAGGAAGAGTAAGCATTGACATCTTATTCAATTTTTTACCATAAAATGCTCCTGTAAGGATAAGGCATACACCAAGTCCAATAGGGATAGCAGCTCCAGCCCAAATGCCAAATTGATACACAAGAGAAACATTACCAAGAGAAGAGTTACCATCTATTGCTTGGGCAGCTAGCATTGTACCCACAAAAAAAAGCGGGAGACTCTTGCCAGCAATCATGAATCTTCTACTACTTTTCTTTACTAGCCTTGAGGTTAATGTTCCAACGACCAAAGACGCAGCTAAAAATGCAATAACACCGACTCCATACCAGTCAAGTGAAACCATCCAAACTTGTTAATTTATTATATATATAAGGATTTAATGGAAAAGTAGAGAATTAGCTAAGAAATTTACAATAATTAAAAAAATTTGCAATAATTATTTCTAAACCTGATGACAGGAATAAATTTCTAGTTTTGTATGGTGAAATCCAACTTGGACTCAGAAATATTTAAAAAATATACCACCTTACAAGAATGGACCAAGTATGGGTATGGAATTCTATGGTAATTCTTACAAAGGTAACGATGAGCCAATTTTTGTGGGTATTCCAACGTTTCTGAAGCTGCCTTGGATTAGAAGTCACGAAGAGCTAAAAAGTGTTAGACCGGATGTAGCCATCATTGGAGAACCTTTTGACTTTGGTACTACTATTCGTCCAGGAGCAAGGTATGGTCCCCGAGCAATTAGGGCTGCCTCAACTGTTCCCTCTCCACCATATGAGCATTTTAACATAGAAACCGGAGTCGATCCGTTTGGAGTTTTTAGAACCGTTGACTATGGCGATGTGAATGTTTCTCCGGGTGATGTAGTTGAATCCCACAGGAGGATGACAAATAAAGTCAAGGAAGTACTAGATTTAG
>DASTUU010000077.1:0-2562 GCA_035759485.1 Nitrososphaeraceae archaeon | reverse complement strand
TGTAACAAACATAATCGCAGCTGCTGCACCCATTATCAAAATAGTAGTCAATCCCAAGAGGTTAGATATTTTTCCATTGGTCCTGCCTTGCAATATTTCCTTGTCGTTTGCAATCTTTATAATAGCAACAAGAATAGGCACTGCAATAACTCCATTTATAACGGCTGCATATACCAGAGCTTGTATTGCTTTATTAAAGTGTTTTAAGGAACTTGTATTGAATATATAATTAAATGCAAAGTAACGGTACAGGATTCTGCAAAGATATTATATTTTTCATCGATAATGCAACTGGGAATATGAAATTTTTAAGTAATGTAGTAGGTTTATACATTGCAACAATAGAGGGACAAAATAAAGCCACCAAGATATGAAGATGGCCGGAGTAGTGGAATAATCTTAGGATAACAACTATCCCAGGAGTATGAAAGACGGTGTCGGTTTCGGAGAACAATAGGGAAGGAAGAGCAAACTCAAACTACTAACGATGAGAAAAAAGGTAGGTTTGGTTACCAGTATCTTCCATTCGCTTATAAAAAAGGCAATGGACGTTGGGATTATCCGCTATATCTTCTTTACGTGTTAAAAATTAGAAAAAGGAGTACGCAAGTGTTGTCTTATTTAAAGGGATTGATCTTTTCTAAAGTCTCTCCTATAACTGGCACCTTACTTAATGGTCCTTCTCCTTCCTTACCTGCCTCTTCGCTACCTGTTTTCAGTTTAGCTCCTGTCAAGTTAGCTCCTGATATATCTGCCATATTAACTTCTGCATCTGTAATATTAGCTCCTGTAACTTTGTCTCCTTGTATCTGGCCGCCTGTAACAGTACCTTTAGTTAGGTTGCCTCCTGTTATCTTGCCAGAAGATATTTGACCTCCAGTCAGCCCTCCAATCACTGAACTAGCATTTTGACTTGCAGACGGTGATTGTGAACTAGAATTCTGTACCTTTGATATATCTACTCCAACTATCTCAGCACCAGTTATATTGGCTCCTTTAATATCTGCACCAGTAACTGTTTCATTCTGTACAGTTCCTTTTGTAATGTTACCTCCTTTTATCTCCCCTTTTACTATATTACCCTTAGTTATTTGACCTGTAGTTGATGGAGACGAGGATGCTGTTGTGTTCTCTTGCTGTGCAAAAGCCTCTGAACCTGTAGCTATTACTGAAAAAATTAGTCCAGCAGAAAATGCTGCTATTACAGCTATTTGCTTTATTGGTTCCATTATCTTAATGGGCTAATATGCTTAATAAAGTGTTTAAACTATGAGTATGAGTTTGGGATAAACCTCAATCCCCTTTAAAATAAAGTGGCATAGAAAAATCAAAATAGAAAATATTGGTCCCATGTGTTTTTGTCTCCACTAAAACTTGTCATATATTTCTATTCTCTATACTACTGCGAATACCTGTACAATTACGAAATACAGGCTGGGATCCGAATTTGTTTATTTCTATTTAGGAACAAAGAAAGAACGCAAAATGGTAATAGAGCAAGAGAGTATTGCTACGTCAGTATCACTATATTGTAATGATGGTAGTATTGCCTAGGATGTCTTGGCAGCCTAGACAGCTAGGACAATTGTCATAGGAATGACGAAGATAAAGTGAGCTGCCCCGTCCTCTGGTTTGTATTATTGAATTGATTTTGTAGCTTTTTTACCACTTCTGGTTCTGGTTTCGCTTTGGTTCAGAAACCGATTCCTGACCGGTACTGGGTACCTGTGCATCTATTGTTGCAGTCTTTTGTTCTGGATTATTCTTACCGTCGTTTTCCGCCGCTGGCGGATTTCCTATACTAGATTCTTCTATAAGGTCATACTTACTTTTTTTTACAGTACGTGTAACATAGTCAGCTATACCCGTCTAGTGCTCTAATGTATATTGCCAAGCTGAAAGTGTTAGGTTCAAGGCCTACTCATCAGATATCTAAACGGCCTGTCGAGCTGTATTAAATTTGTGCAAAAGGCCTGATACTAAAATGTATTAGCGATGCCACATGCCAATATTTTATATTACGTTTCTCTAGCTGGACTTTATTCGAAAAAGTTTTATAAATTATAACAAAATATCCTTTAATAGATAAAGCCTATACATCATCCAACTGCGAAAAATATCGAAAACATTGAAAACACTATATTGAAGGATAGTCCATCTGTATTTTTCTCTTTTAAACCATGGATAACTACTCTTTATGAAAACATAAGTGAGTATCGACGAGGAAACAAAAGGGAAAATTATAGACCTGCGTAACCAGCACAAAAAGAAGATACGGGAAATAGTACAAATAATGCACTTGTCTACGTAATAGTAGCTTTAAGAGGACCATCATATCTTAGCCAAAATTCTGGTGACGCTGAGGAAATGTCAAATAATAATTGTGCCGCAGAATCTTATGACTTCTTCCTATATTCTCCATGTAACAAACATAATCGCAGCTGCTGCACCCATTATCAAAATAGTAGTCAATCCCAAGAGGTTAGATATTTTTCCATTGGTCCTGCCTTGCAATATTTCCTTGTCGTTTGCAATCTTTATAATAGCAACAAGAATAGGCAC
>DASTUU010000076.1:0-2719 GCA_035759485.1 Nitrososphaeraceae archaeon | reverse complement strand
GAAGGGTGAATAATCCAGAGTCAAGAGCCAAAAGTGAATAGCGGGTTTTACAGTATTGTATTCAATTTCTGCGATTGAAAGTGTGGATGCCAGTTTTATTAAGACCCACTTTACTTTCGAAAATTCTCTACTCTTTCCTTGTTCGTCAACAAACTTGTCTTTGTTGTCAAAATAAAATAGAATACCAAATATAGCAAAGAATACACTCGTTTCAGTAATTATCGAGATTAAAGAATTAACAAGCGGAGATGTTAATCCTGCTATCGCTTGGCTAATTCCAGCGCCAGTAAGAAATGCACCAGCAAAGCCAATAAGAATATTTCTGTTAAATAAAAGATAGTCTTTTAATCGACTCCTATTCAATTAACTACCGATCCACTTAACTTCCTCACTTTCATTTGCTTTCCTCAAGTGCAATTCTAAATGAAGGTATTGTTCTACCCATCTACTTTACAGCCACCGCCATTCTCATCCCAATCCTCAATATTATTAATGATAAAGATACTACTTTGAGAGTATCATAAATACCGTATTACAAGAAATACTAATATACACCACACCTGAGTAATGGGCAAAAAAATAATTCCACACCTTAAGTTATAGCTAGCTTGAAGGATTTAGACAGATACCGCACCGTGGAAAACTTTCTAAAGAAACTAAATCAATCGGAGGAGTATTACATAGATTCTAAAGTAAACGAGATTCTATACCAAGGTGGTTCATTCGCTCAAAAATCGTCACAGGCATTGGAAGCCTATCAAAGAGAGAAGAGTGTCTCTGCGACAGGCATACTGCAGTCTGATTATATTATTCAAGATTTAAATTCAGTAGCGGTGATTTGACCCTTTTCTCAATAATAACAAAAAAGATAAGCGATGCAACTCCTGATGCAAGGAAAATTAGACAGAATCCAAGTTGTATTAGGACAGATTAGAGAAGTCATAAATAAAATAAGAAATAGTTCTTTTCATTATGAAGGCTGCTGTTTTTGAAGCACCGGGCTTGGAAAATTTAAAGGTAATAGATAATGCAGAAGAACCAAAAATAGGTGATCATGACGTACTCATTAGAGTTAAAGTAGCTGGTGTAAATCCTATAGATCATATTGTTGCTTCTGGTGCATTACCAAAAGTAGATCCTCTTCCACACATACCAGGAGCAGAGTCAAGTGGCATAGTAGAAGAACTTGGAAGTCACGTAAACAATAGTCGGCTAAAGAAAGGACATAGGGTAGTTGTACATAACAAAGTGTTCGATGGAACCTGCGATATGTGTCTTAAGGGTCTAGATATGTTATGCCGAAATGGTGGCTTAATTGGTGCGATTACAAATGGTGGTTTTGCAGAATATATTTCGGTACCTGAAAGGAATGTTTTCAAGATACCTGATGACTTGGATTGGGATATAGCCGCAAGCTTACCTGTAACTTCTCTAACTCCCTACCATGCTCTAAATGAAGCATCATTAAGGGTAAATGAATATCTGCTTGTGTTTGGTGCCTCAGGTAATACGGGAATGATAGCAGTACAACTGGGCAAGAAAATGGGAGCAAAGGTTATTGCAGTTTCCAAAGATAACTGGATAAAAAGCGAGTTTGGTGCTGATTATATTATTACTGATTATGACAAAGTAGCCGAGAATGTAAAAGAAATTACTCAAGGCAAGATGGCAGATGTAGTTCTGAATTCACTAGGTGTTGTAACATGGGATAGCAGCTTTGCATCTGTAGGCGTAAATGGAAGGTGGGTAGCATTTGGTGGTTTAACTGGTGCAGATGTTAAGCTAAATGTTCAATCCTTATATTCTAAACAAATAAAATTGATAGGTTCGACTGGCGGTACCAGAAAAGAGATGCAAGAGCTTATCGATATATCGCCTGAATTAAAGGTCAGAGTATGGAAAAAGTTTGAGCTTGAAAATGTTAAAGAAGCGTTACAAGCATTGTTCGCAAAGGAAAGAGATGGAAGAATTCTTTTGAATATGGCCTAGAATTAATAAGTTTTTTAATTCCCTTTCACTCATGGTGACAGTTTTCCTCTTGTTTGGTTGTAAAGTGCCACGGTTCAATCTATCATACTTTTATCAGATAATCAGTATAATGGCCATGACGTTGATAATGCTGAAAAATCAAGAACCTTGTCTGTATCCATCACATTGGGTGAGAATAATAAAATTTGAATCTTTTACCACTAGCTTTTTAAGAAGTGATCTATAAAGGCATGGGCCCGTCGGGCTGTGAAGTGATGTCGCTCCAAAAAGTGGATTCTTCGCTAGTCTTTTTGGAACCACATGTCCTTTCGGACATGGGATTAGGTTACTGCTACTAACTTGTGAAAAAGCTAAAGTATATGTTTTCAATTAAGCAGATGATGATGATCAGTACCTGACATCATCAGCAATAGTATCATAATTTTATATGCATCCTAGAGCCTCTTAGCTAACAATATATTCTCATCTTTGAAAATTATTATAAGCAGTGATTAGCTTAGCTATTATTGCTATTCGAATTCACGTTGGTGTGCTGCTTTGACATGTGCTTTGAGGAAATCTGACAACGGTCCTTTGATTTCTTTAACATTCTGTTTAAACAATACCATTTCCGCTGCAGCTGCAGATACTCCCTTTCCTTCCTTCCTGCAATAGATATTTACCTTGAATCTTTCATCATCAAGCTTTGGAAAGTCAGATCTGTAGTGAGCTCCTCTACTCTCTTGTCGCA
>DASTUU010000075.1:0-35369 GCA_035759485.1 Nitrososphaeraceae archaeon | reverse complement strand
AAATAAATTTAAAGTTGAAATAAAGGAATTTAATAGAGACAATCAAAAGTACCATGGAAGGTTTATCCATTACTGGGAGGAGCCTTCAGTAGAAGAAATTCCCACAATTATTAACCCGAGTATGCACGGAATGGTCGAAGTTATGCGGGGCTGTGGACGCGGTTGTAAATTCTGCGATGTAACACTTCGACCCTTAAGATATTATCCTGTTGAAAAGGTGCAAAAGGAAATTGAAATTAATATGAAATATGGAGGAGCAAAGAACGCGTGGGTTCATAGTGATGATATCTTTGTGTATGGTATGAATCCAAGGACCACAAAAAACATGCAACCAAATAGAGAAGCGTTAGAAGAACTATTCACAGGGATTATGGCTACCGGGATAGAACATACTAATCCTACTCATGGGACTCTAGCTGGTGCAATAGCCGACGAGAAACTTATTCCTAATGTATCCAAGATAATTAGGGCTTCCCCTGAAAATCATATCGGCATACAGTGTGGGTTTGAAACAGGAAGTATTAGACTGATTGGCAAGTATGCCGATAGAAAATTAGCACCATTCAAACCATCAGAATGGCACTGGGTAGTCAAAAGTGCTGTGAAGACTTTGAATGAGAACTACTGGGTTCCGGCCTTTACACTTATAATGGGATTGGACAACAATGAAACAGCTGAGGATAGCTGGGAAACAATCCAACTAATCCATGAACTTGAAACAGAGCAACCCGAATCCAAATTTACAACCACTCCCTTAACCTTTGTACCAATTGGGTTGCTTGAAAAATCTGAGTTTTATGATATCGGGAATAATATGGACCCACCCAAACTTGGAGTAATGTACAAAACATGGCAACATAACTTTAGACACGGTATTCAGAAATTCATGCACAAAGTAGGACGCGATAACCCTATAAAGAATCTGTTTTTTGCAGGACTTGCAAGAACATTGGGAGGAGTTCCGCTAGGCGCAATGGAAAGATATGCTCGGAAGAAGGGCCCTGAGCATGAAATGGTAATCGAAAAGATAAAGGCAAGATACTGGTAGTCGAGTCAGGCAGAAGACCTTACCGTAAAGACACCTGCAACTGTACCGAGAATATTTCTGCGCGGTGTAAACTTGTTATACTAACAGCTGGTTATTTATCTCCCATAGCATAGTCGATTCTTTCTCTTGCTGTCATATGCCTTGCCTTCATCGTACACTTTATCCACGCCGGATCTCTTAGTTGAGTCTTTACCGTACGATCAAATTCTTTGTCGTACCATGTGCATTACCTTTTGTATGCTGAATGGTGCTGCTTTTTGGATCTTCGGCTCATATTACTACTACATACCGGTAAATTCTGTATTGCTCCTTCGATGTGGTTAAACCTGATGCACCAATTAACAATGTATTTGGCTTATCATCATCATATCTTCTTCACAGTCTAGAATTGCTGTAGATGGTTTAATATTTACAGTCCTGATACGTATAAAGTGTATTTGCTTCTTCAATCCTGACGAACTAATGAAAAGTCAAAATCCAATAAATAAAAAGATGTTCTATGAAGGTATCCTTGTATGTATAGAGGGTGTTTATAAGCAACCATGAATATTCAACTATAGCCATGCCAGAAGTCGAAGAATTTCTCATAGGAGGAGAAGAACTGAAGCCAGAAAAGGAAAAAGTTGACGGGCAAGGAAAATATTGGGTCGTGAATCCTCGTCGCCTTTACCTTGGAAAGTCATATGCTGAGTGGACAACTGATTGGTTTAACTGGTTTCTTTCTGCAGATGCAGATAAGCGTAATTCTGGACCAGTTGTATTCCTGCGGTCACATGGACTACCAAATAAAGTGACCGGTGCTTTTACATCAAATATACCAGGTCAAGATGGAACAGACACAATGCTAGATTCTCGTAGTGCTGGTATGGACTACCGAGCGATTTACCTTAACGATCCCAACATTAGGGTTGGTGGTGAGAGATTGCAGGTTTCCGAAAATCAAGCCGTGTTTGTTCCAATAATTATCGCATATGAAATTGCTGCAATCCACCCGCACATAGATTGGGGTTGGATGCAGGATTTTACCGGATTAACAATAGATAATGGTGACAATCCTCCGCAAACTGACCAGCTTACGATTAACAATAGAGAAGTTAAATTAGGATTAAAAATGGATAACTTTAGGATTACGACTCCGATTTTCACGGCAGTAGTCCCTGAAACACAATATGGAAGATCGATAAAGGACTTCTTGGAAGATTCTCCAATTCCACCTGGTAGCTATCCTGCGTTAGTTGAGGGTTATTTTGTTATGTTCAAATTTTCGCCTGGCAGCTATTGGGTATATTCTAAGGCAAGCGCTCCACGGGAGAGAAGCGGACCTTATTTTTCGGAATTACTATATCAGATACAGGTAAGTGAAAGACCCGATGGTCCACATAGAGGTCTGTTGACTGACCGGCCTTCTAGGAACGATTATGTGTTCAATCAAACATTTTCCAACAAGATACAAATTGGAGAACTAACAAAACCTGAGATAGAACGTTTCCGAAGATTTTTGCGCCCGGGCTCGTCGCCCTAGCCCTCCTTAGAAGCTACGGGCAGAAAAAGTAAATTTAGCCGCCTTCACCCGCTCGATATCTAATGCTGCAAACTTCGGCCCTCCTATTAGCGTCATGTAAATTAATAGATGTTTCATTAATTCTATCCTGTTTCATTAATTGAATGAACCTCTCAATTAAATTCTTCACTTGTACTACACGTGCGTGATATTTTCTAAGTCTAGCCATCTACAAGTATAATCGTACTAGTGAGCACCATTTTTACAGACAGTTTTTTTACATTTAGTCCTGACCTGAAATAGGGATCGATACACGAAAGCCCTTTCTCTTGATAGATGCATCATCTAGATTTAGATCATACTATAAGAAACAAATGATTTGTTACATGACTTAGAAACATTGCTTTGATAAATGATAGATAAAACTAACAAAATCAGATTCGTGCAACACAGCGTGGAAACAAGGAAAAAGTTAAATGGAAGACCCCTCTTTTAGAGACAATGCCAAAAATAGTCTTACTTGTACTTGCGTTGATTAAAGGAGAGATGACAATAGGTAAGAAGTCTAGCATTTCATCTAGCGGTCATCAGTAAGTGATTTGTATAAAGTCTGAAAGGAGCTTTCTTAATCGCATAGTAAATACTACTGTTGCATAACGGTGTCAACTAATATTCATCGTTTTGGATGTCCTCTCATTTAAAACCTAAATATAGTGCCTGTTCGCTTTGACTCTATCTTTCGGAACAATATCTGTTGCCTTAAAGCCACTTGTTCTCTAGAGTCGGTGTATGTATGCGCTATGGTGACGCTATTACTTGTTTACTTGAAGCTTATACGTAATGTCCGCGAAGTGAGGGTTAGTACCAGGTGAAGTGAGGGGGCCAGTTGGAGTGACACGAATATTGTAAAAGATTGTATGCTCTCCTGGAGGAAATGGTTTCAGAAAAACCCACCATCCCTGACTTACTGCGCGCCATGTTCCTGTCACTTGATTTGGCTTATGTGTATCAGGCGGTATCGTAAGAGTAAATTCCTTCGAAGCGGAGTCAGTGACGTTAGTTAGAGAATTTATCTTATAATCCAGTTTACCAGAGATCAAAGATTGTCTCACATCTAGCTTTGCAATAGGAACACCATCGACCTTAACTTCTGATCTTATATTTCCAAGATTCTGTTGTCTTGCACATTCCGATAAATCTTCAACATTGCCGCCTCCATTATCACACCATCCAACCCATAAAGGTATTATGATACCCTGGTTGGAAAAAATCTTGCATTCCTGAGTAGGAGGAAAGTTGACATCTGCAGTCTCCATTAGCATGACCATCGATTCAGACTTATTACCGTTAGCATCATTTACTGTCAAGCATCCGCCAGGTTTGGGAGTGGCTTGATCTGTATTCTTTGCGATCCACTTATTCCAATATCTAGAAGCCCAATCATCGTACGATATACCAAATGGTTTCTCGCCTTTTGAAAAGACTCCGACTCCAACACCATATGCACTGTGGAGTCTAGGAAATACGAAAAAAATTGAGAAAAGCAAAACAGCAAGCAAAAGACAGCCCAATCCGCCTGATTTCTTCGTAGTAAAAGTAATCTTGATGGTATTCATTGATCTGGCTGAAATGATAGTATTGTTGTTTTTATTTTTTTCGATAACCTAATAACTGTAGTCTATGATTCTTACGTATTGTGTACATATCATGTATTTCTTCATAACATGAGGGAAAAAACTCTTAGTTATATCAGCCTAACCCTGAGTAGAAAGTCATCGCTTGCCTTCATTTTGATTTTTACAAGCATTGTAGTATTTGATTCAACCATTGTAGAGTTTTCTTCTTATAGTGGAGTCGAAATTCCGATCTCTGTTAATATTGCAATTTTTATCGTCTTTTCCGTAATATTTGTACTAAGTAGCGCCGCCTTGCTACTTTCTGTCAGGAAGAGTATATCCCTAACATATGCTCGCAAAGCAGGGCTCCCTGGCCTTAAGTATGTCCATGGCATAATGATTGGTATTCAGATCTTCACTGTTGCCATGATACTGACTATTGTTTTTCAAATGCTAATTATCAATGAATACAGTCTAGTTTTGCTGAGCGTTCAAACGTATCTCAGTCATCTTTCGGCATTGGTATTTCTTTCATTCCTAGTTTTTTTGTTCGGCGGCTGGTCAATTTCAAAAAGAAGTTACACAATCATACTATATACAATCGCCTTCTCGCTTGCCTGCATCAACCTTGCGGTTTCTCTCGTCTACCTTGAATCCTATTTCACCAGTGCTCTTATAGGGAATGTAAAACCGTATTCGATAGTATCATATGTTACAAATTTTGGCGGTATGCCTATTACTGAATCATTATCGATAGTATTTGATGCTCTTTCTCTGTCTTCATTCTTACTTATGTGGATAGCTTCCGCAATATTCCTGAGTCAGTATCGGCACAAGATGGGTAGAATAAAATACTTTTCGCTTATGAGCATACCTCTATTATATTATATCTTTCCTTTACAGGGATATTTTGGAGATATATTTTTCTCTTTATTGCAGTTCTCCCCAGTATCATACACCATAACATATATTCTAATTTTTAGTGCTACAAAACAAGTTGGAGCGGTATTATTCAGTCTAGCCTTTTGGGCTGCATCCGCACTAGTTTATGATAACAGAATTCGCAAGTCACTTCTTATCTCATCCATTGGTATGGCTATACTTTTCGGGACCTTTGAAATAGCACCATTGCAGTATCATGTCTATCCACCGTACGGCTTCATAACACAGGCGTTTATACCCCTAGGGGCATACTTACTTCTTGTTGGGATTTTTAGTTCAGCGAAAGTTATATCTCGAGATTCTGAGCTGAGAAAAGAATTTTACAAAAGTGCAGCAAGCCAGCTATCACTTCTGAAGACTATAGGAGTATCACAAATGGAAAAAGAACTTGAAGAACAAGTAAAATCTATTGAAGGAAAAGTTTCTACGTTACCATCAGAAATAATGGATGATGTACCGGAGTTAGAAGAAGAGAATGTGCAGGAAATTTTACATGATGTATTAAATGAACTCTACTACTCAAAAGGTAAGAAAGAGATGCACAATAGTACCAACGGATGATAATCGGTATTTCATACTGAAATATAAATACAAAAACACAAAAGGCTTCTGTCATCACTGCTGCTCCCTGCATTCGCTATAAGTTAATGGAGGATATACTAATCAAAAGCCATTGTTATGAAACTATTTAGTGAGAATGATCAATAACTGATTTATCATATGATTCAGATGATATTTACCTGCATGTTACGAACCTAGGGCCTAAGAGGAGATGTTTATAAAGCGCCAAATTGTGTGCAATGTGAAGGATTATGAGAGACAAAAATGAACATGCGGTTCAAAATGTAGTTAAAATCAAGAGGTTTATTATATCGTGAACAATGGCAGTAGCAGTAGCAGTAGCGTACTGGTATTATCCCTAGATTCGGATCCTTACGGAACGAGCTATGCAGAATGGACTGCTAAATGGTGGCAATGGGTGCTATCAATACCAGTCGAAAAGAATCCAGTTAAGGATAACACAGGTAAAAATTGTGCTATAAACCAAAGCGGTCCTGTCTGGTTTTTAGCTGGAACTGTAGGTGGAGTAGTGGAGAGGAACTGCAGTATACCTTCAGGAAAGGCTATTCTGTTTCCAGTCTTAAACCACGGAGGCACACTCGCCGATGAACCAACTATCAAATCAGAGGAAGAATTACTTTTACTTGCAAAGAGAGAGATGGACGTAATTTCGGATCTAGAAGTAACGGTTGATGGTTTAAAATTAAAAGGTTTACAGAGATACCGGGTACAATCGCCGATCTTTGATGTAGTTCTTCCAGACAATAATTTATTTGGTGGAACACCCGGTCTAACAAGGGGAGTAGCCGATGGGTATTGGCTGTTTCTTGAGCCCTTGCCTAAAGGCAAGCACAACATTCACAGTTTTGGATCGTGTTTATCTGGCAAAGTCAATATAGGAGTAAATTATGACATCACAGTCGTATAATAACATTAAAAGGAATTCTCCTAATGTTGGCGTAGATAATTTCTAACTCATTCGCCATGGACATATTTCGACGACTAGTTCTAGCTATCTCTTTATGGTGTGGTCACTTTTCTTCCGGAAAAATTATGATCATGATGTTCGCGGTTTCATACTCGTTGCTTTTCCCTGTGCCATACAATGGTTCCTGAGAGGTGGATTCTTATTGTGTTCAGCACATAATTATATCTTGCTCGTTCAACTTTATTAGTGTGGAAAGAAATTAGAATACATTGCTGAGAACATACGGACTGCAACGGGGCATATACTATTCCCATTCTGATTTTCCACGAAACTCTTTTTCAGTCATTTTCCTGAACGCTAGACCACCATACAATCCTGTAAAGATCCGAGAGACACTGCTAAGGTTATGGAAAATGTATAGCCAGTTACAGAAGGGTATTGTGCCCAACCTCGGAACAGCAAAAAATCCTCATCGTGGCAATTTGTCTGTTCTTGTGGGCTATGGTCCTAAGTTCTTTGAAATAGAGGGGCTTAAAAAGAGGAAACCTTCGTATTTGAACGAAGAATGGCTTTTCCAGGAACCTAAATTGGGAGGAGATCCTATTCTTCCGGGTGTGGGCCTAAAATACTCTGAGGACGTAATGTCTAATGATGCGAATAAAGATCACTTTATCGTTCAGTTTATCGGTGACACGCAATTGGCCACTAATAGACCAATAGTTGAAACCTGGAAATTGTTGAGGAAAATCGACATGGATGGGTCTTCAGCCCCCCTGGTTATGAGATCTTTCTTTACGGGGTTTAACCGCCCCGATGGTCGTGGCTGGCTAGGGTTTCATGATGGGGTCTCTAACATAAGAAGTTCGGAAAGATTGGAGAAGATACAGATAGATAAGCGAACCCTTAATCCTAATGATTATTGGACTGCATTGGGAACCTACATGGCTTTTTTGCGAGTGACTATTGACATGACTATCTGGGAGAGCATATCTGTACCAGATCAAGAAAGAATAGTGGGACGCAAAAAAACTACAGGTTGCCCACTAATCAGAGTAGACGAACGAGGTAATAACCTATTTGCAGGAGGCTGTCCAGTACCTGGAACAACCGAAATAATAGAGAGAGGAAACGAAAGGTTCCGTGAATATGGACCAGCATATGGAGGGGGGTATGTATCCCCTAGGACGATATCCGGTTCAGAGAATAGTCATGTAGGCAGAATGCGCAATATTCCAGATCAGATTTTCAGACAAGGATATGAGTTTCTCGAAGCCATCAACAATTACCCATATTTTCGTGTCGGATTAAATTTTGTAAGCTTTCAGGGGGGAACCGACAAGATATTTAGAATTATAAAGCATGGTTTCGACAGAGTAAATTTTGGGGGTGATCCTGTGAAGATGATTCCTGGCGCCGATAAGTTGCTTTCCGTACGGGCCGCAGGCATTTTTTTGGTGGCGCCTTTCAGCAGAGGTGAAGAGTTTCCAGGAGACATAATTTTTTGGTAAATAAAATGGTGTTACGCGTGGCAATGATATACACATTCCCAAGAAATATGAAATTAACTTCTACCAATAATTCAAATTATAGATGAGCCCCAAATATCCAGAGAGGAAGCCAAAAAAGAACTGAACAAAAGCGCATCGGCGCAATTGGACATTCTGTATTTGAGTTTCACAGATAGACAAGAGACGGAAGAAGAGTAAAAGCAATGCAATTCGTAATGTCAATAGCTGGCTGGCCCAGCGACCAATGATATCACCCGGGAAAGGGACTGCAAAGTCAGGATCTCCTTAACTTAGAAACTTTCTTTCTGAGTTGTTCTCTGTCAAGGCATACACAAGATTTTAAACTCCCCTTGGAGCACCAAGATATCAATTTGGGCAATATCCGCAGGAGCCGTGGCTACAGCTATGAACATACGTTGGTCCAGAGACTAAATAATGGTTCATGGGTTGCTAGGAGATTAGGTGGCTCGAGTACAGGCTTACCTGACATAGTAGCGGTTAACAACAAGGAAGCCACTCTACTATCAATAGAGGCCAAATCTGGAACAGGAGATGCTCTTTACGTTCGTCCTGACCAATTATACAGGTGCTTGCTGATTAGAGACATGTTCGGATACTATAGGACTAAACACGTAATCTTGGCTTTCAAGTTTATGAGAAAAAAGAGGGTTACCCGAAAGAAGCAGGTCATTTACGAAAAGAGAAGATTGGTTGAATATTACAAGATTGCAGATAAACTAAATGAATTGGAAAGTGTACCAGTAGTAAAGTGTACGTACAGTGGGAAGACGTATGTGATGTATAACGGTAAGCTTACTATGCAAAGTCTACCAAGTTATATTATGCCCTTCAAGGTTTCACATGTGAACAATAGGAAAAAGAGTGTGAAATAGTGAAGATTATGGAATAACCTGTCGGACCAGCAACGATCAACCTAACCTCTTGGTTAGACTGACGCCTTAAATACTACACCTTCGGCCATAGTCCACATTACTGTTTTAAATTTTGAAGATAGTTATGAAAAAAATTTTTGATAACTGCAAGCCAGATTGTATAGAAAATTCTCTACAATCGTTTAACTGAACACAGAAGGGATAAAGTATTGCTTGAGTAATTTTTCCTCTAACTGCCAAATTGTGTCTGGGTCTTCCGTTCTCATCGGTCTACCACCAAGGTTTGTACCGGAATCCGGTACAAACTTCCCCTCCTTTTTCTCTACTGTAGTAGACTCAGTTTGTTCATTTTTTGAACTAACTGCCAAAAAAATTCGTCATACTACAATTATTTTTCTAGAATGATTCGAGAACCAACAAAGCGAATTTCATACCTCTCTAGAAAGTCCATACCAAGCGGACTTGGAATTGACATAATATTTTTCCGGTTTGCTTCATTTATTTCCATTCTAGAAACATAGATTCTGTCAAGCTTTTCATATTGCACTAAACGATTAGGACCATAATAATAAAGCGCACAATCTTTTAAGACAACATCATCAACTGTAACACATGCTGCAGTTATGCTTCTTGTTGTTGGTTCCATATTTCTTATTGAAGAGTAAATGTCTAGATTATACATGGAGTCAAAAGGGTTAATGTTTGTAGTCTCACAACCTGTATCAACTAGAAATGTAATTGGCTTAGAAATATTGAATTGAGGTATATGGATATTTAACGGCACGAAATAACGTCTTGTGTTTTCAAGACGGTAGCCATATAATTCCATTATTTTTTGTTTCTGCTAACTAACTAGCAAAAAGAAGACATCGCAAACACATCATCAGTATCTGGAACATATGTCTTAAACACTGAATCAGTACTGGTTATCCCCGATTTTTCCAAAATTATTAACAAATTATCATGATTTTCTGATGCATAAAGACGACTATTATGAACTGCAACAAATTTTCCTTTGGAATGACTTTTGACTAGGTCTTGGTTATCCATGAACCACTTGAAATTCTTATTATATTCTTCAGCAGCAGCTCTGAGATTATCAGTATTTAGCAGTTCTGACATACGCTATTATTATTATCATTACTATTATACTTTAGTAAGGTTACTATTAGTCCGATTATACTTTAGTATAGCCAGTTTGTGGCTTAAACTGTTTAAGCTATCTCTATACTAAGGTACAGCCAGTTTTCACATTTTTCGTGCTATCTATCTAGAATTTTGGGATAATATTTCATATGGGTTACCATCCATGATAATGCTGGACTTTAGTGCCGGAAAAATACTATGGCATCCATTTCTTGTCTGTGGGTTTTAAGTTCGTCTTCTTTCTGGGATGTTAATTCCTGTACCTTTTGCCTTAATTTATTTTCTTCATTTATTGTCAGAGTCCATAATTCCAGTATACCCTATCATTTGGTCATTGCCTTCTAACAAATCATTTATTGTAGTCTTGAAGTACGTTGTTTCAAGTCCTGATTTTTGATCCATAAGCATTCTAACCTAAAGAGGACCCATACCTGATTTGATGGAAGTTGTTCCAAAGAGAGTCCCCATTATCGGACGCCTTTCAATGCGTTTATTATTATAACTTTCTCCTTCTTCTCTTCTCTCGCATTCCTGTGGAGCAGACCATTACATGTTCTCGCTGGTCTGCCTATTCTAGGAATCTTAATTTTTCGTCTTTTGTGTACGGTCTGTCTTTGCTCTTTCTTTTGATTTGACCAGCATATGAGTAAATTTTCTTCCATCTTAACTCAAGGTCATTCATTTCATAGAACCTGTATAATGCAGATGTGATAGACCTAATCTATGCAGAGGTTAATTTTTCTCTTCTTTTAGATATATGAAGTATTCGATGATTTGGGTGTACAAGTCTGGGGTCTCCTTCAAGGAGTTTGTCATAATCCTTTTCCTCTACTTCTCCTCCTCTTCTATCAACACCGGACTTGCCACCATTGCTGCCATCTAACATCATTCTATCTATATATAATTTTATAAAATGGATGTTAATATGGTTCTCTATTGGACCGTAACAGTTTTGTTATGGATGGAATAGAAATGTACTGTGTCTCCACCTCTTTCGTTTGGTGGCCTGTTTAGGAGAAAGGAGAAGAAGTCTCCAGAAGTAAGCCAAGACGTCGCTAGAACGAGATCTAGTGCTGTTAATGATAATGCTAGTAACAGCATAACTATTCCAAATGCATTGGATCTGCTGAAGAGAATGGAGAATGAAAGAGTGGGCGATATGTCTAGAAGTCTGATTCCTATAAGACAGTCGCTGGAGAATTCTTTGCTAACAGTAGGGAGGCTGGCAGAAGAAATGGAGAATGAAAAAGTAAAAGTTGAAGAGGAAAAATTTAAGCCCACCGTTGAAAGTTCGAGGAAGATACTGGTCTCGTCACTGAAGAAAGAAGTTTCATCCGACTTTCCTACTCCTAGCTCAATTTCTGAAGCAAAAAAATTCCAAGAGAGACTGCAATCATTAATGGAGCGTTTCGGAGATGTCAGCGGCTCACATAGCAAAGTACTAACCACATTTATGAAAAAACGTACAGGCAAGATTAGAGGAGAATTCGATACTATATCATCACTGGAGAAACGAACTAACAAAATAATAGAATATTTTGAAGAAGATAGACGACCTATAGCGGATTGTATCAAGGTACTTACTAAAACATCACAGATGATAGATTCGGTGCGCCGTCAGGAAGGTGAGCTACAAAAGGTTGAAGACGAAATTTCTAGACTAGAAGCTGAAACCCAAGACCTAGCCAGAAAGTTAGACGATGTAGAAAGGTCTTCTGACTTTGAGTCGGCTTCTAAAACGCTACAGGAAATAAAGCTAGTACAAGAGGAAGAACAAGAGTTTCACAAATATCTTGGTGACCTTTTCAGCCCTGTATCTAGAGCCCTGGCAAAGTACTCATATGGCACGTCTAAATCAACCTCATCTAGACTGCAAATCTTGATGAAAACTCCATGGAAAATATTGGAACAACCAAGAGAGGAGAAGATGGACTTCGGCCAGTTACAAGAGTCTCAAGGTGGTGACTTAGACTCCTACAAATCTCTTCTTGCAGAAGTCTATAAAGCAGTCAGCACCGGAAAGATCACATTAAAGGATTCTGACAAGACGGTAAAGCATTTCGAGCAGATAGTCGAATCACTGCCAAGTCTTAGTAAAAGGTCAAAGCTTATCTCCGATAAATTGAAATCACTTGAGCATAAAAAAGACAATTCAGTAATATCAATTTCTGAGGATTTAAGAATGAAACTGAGAAACAACAAAGTCGCCGTTGATAACCACAGACTGTATTTGGAAAGGTTGAAGAATGAAATTAACGACAAAAGGAACAATCAACTACGGAGCATGGTAAGGGAATGTGAAGAGTGTCTTTCGACTGTGACGGGAAGAAAGTTTGCTTTGGAGATTCCGAGCGAGTAATTGGGACCATCTAATCTCTTGCTCTTTCGTTCAAATCATATAATATTTTGAAAATCCAAATATGATAGCTATTTCATGCGAATCTACCTCAAAACACTAACGCCAAAAAACAGAGAATACGCCCAGACCTGCAATCGCAAGACCTCCATATGCCAAATATGCAATCCCCAACAACTGACCACCTATTGTTAAGCCTATCCCGCTTGCAATCATTATTGCCTCACCTATTCGTCTATCGTTTCTCATAGCGTGCAGCAAGTAAGCAATAGTTGCTTTATAAAAGCCTATTCCAGGCATCGCAGAATTCTAGCAAGAGAATTATGGTCTGGGATTTATGCCAATAACAAAGCTAAGATGATGGTTTTAGTCGATCTCTTTCGGAAATCAGAATCTATCTTTTTGAAAGCCTATTTGGCAAAATATCTAATTTTTCTGTGGAAACAGGAAAATTTCTTTCTTTGTACTTGCAAAAACTTTAAGGAGGACATCGTTGGTATCATAACTCAAGGGATGCATTTCGTAGACCAGTGATGACAAGAATCCGGGAGGAGAATGCAAACACGGGCGGAACCGACACGCATAGCGGCAGCTATAGCTATGCTGGGCAAGGAACCATGAGTATTCCGCCCTCTAGCTCTAAGCAACAGATAATTGCATCTTACGCCAATGGAAATAAAGAAGTACAACGTGTAGTGCTAAAAACACCTGCGACCAGACGAATCCTGGTTGTGGACGACGACCCAGATATCACACTAACTTTCAAAAAGGCCTTTGAAGCAGAAAATGAAAATAGTAATAATAATAAGATATTGTTTGTAGTCAGTGCATATAACGACCCCCTTTTAGCTCTTGCCGAATTCAGGCCAAGCTTTTACGACCTTTTACTAGTTGATATCAATATGCCTAAAATGAATGGTTTTGACTTTTGTGTAAAAGCATTAGAAATAGATGTGAACCCAAGAGTATGCTTCATGTCATCTGGGCTCATAAATCAAGAAGCGTTAAGAGAACAGTATACTTCGCTGAGTATCGGTTGCTTTATTAGAAAGCCAGTATCGATTAGCTACTTGGTTAGAAAAGTTAAAGCAGAATTAGAGTAGAGGTGGAAATGGAGTTTTTTCTTTGTTTATGCTTACAAAAATAAGGTCAAAGGCTAGCCATCCTATTTTTTAGTTAATCAGTTCGTAGCTCCTGCTGAGTGAATTATTCGAAAGTACTTTTTTCTGAGTGTCTAACAGTGTACTGGCTAGATCCTAACTGAATATATATAAAAAAAGAAGAGTTAGATTAAAGATCTGACCGGAACCTTTCTTTTTTCTATTGATGTATGAGACCGCCTTGCTGCCCTGTATGTGGCGATTGGCCCACAAACTTTCTTCTAAAGTGACCTGAAGGTCTCTTTGAGAGGAGTTCTATAAACCACGCCTCATGCTCCACTTCTTCTGACATAATCCTCTGGGCTATGTCATACGTCCTTGGATCTTTTCCAGCCGTCATATCGCATACTTCACCCCATGACCTGATAGCACACTGCTCTGCTTCCAATAACACCTTTAGTATTGAATTAATGTCTTCCCAGTTATCTGGGAGAAAGGCGTCTGGACAGCCTGCTTGGTCTGCAAATTTCCTTATATCTCTTGGCAGACCTCCACCAAGTTCGTACAACCTTGGGGTCATGGCCTCAAAATGATTTCTGTCTTCGATTCTCGCATCTTCAACGATTTCCTTGATGCCCTCCCCTTCAAGCCCGGTACAATGCATTCTCAATATTGTGTAATAGTAGTATGTTGTAAATTCAGCTCCAACTCCCTTGGTAATCAACTCCTTTAATCTTTCAACATTTACTCCATTTTTCTCAAGAACTTCTAATGCTACAATCTTTAGATCAGCGCCCTTTGTTTTGCTACTCTCAGTCGACATATCTCACCTCTTTATCTCATTGGTATAAAAGCCTTTTTTTCTTGCTACAGCAAAGAAGCTAACAACGAAGAGAACGGTAAGTAAGGAACGAGGGAGCATTAGCGAGTATAGCCGCTTCTGTCCAGAAGCCCTTCCGAGGAAAACCATCCTGAATAAAGAAACTCTAGTTACTTGACCAAGCAAAATGAGGGAATATGTAAACATGCGTATAATAATAGTGGAGGCGCTACTTGATTGAAATGTTAATGTAATATTTGGACTCCCAGGTGACGGAATCAATGGAATAATAGAGCCAACAACGGCAGTATCAAAATAAAATAAAATCAGATTCAATAGGTAGCAAGAGAAACGGTACCATATACATACAGGCTCCACTCATTTACCTATTAGATGTCAGGTCACAAGGTAAATTAAAGAAGAAGAACCAGATTGCTTGCAAGAGAATTAAAAATAGACAATCCTTAGGGACGTACACACAAACAATACAATAAAACATTTCGAGGGTACTTTATTTATTTGATTTGTTGCTGAGGTTGTACATTAGACGGCAACCCATATTCTTGCCATCTCTTATCCACGTATGATTTAGTGTTACCGTCTACCTGCACAAGCTGCTGTATTTCTCTATTGTATCCCTCCTCCTTCCCCTTAGTTGTAGCATCAATACCTAACTTTGAACCCAAATTTACGAGAGGAGATGCGGGATCCAGAGTGTCGGTTGGAGCATTTTCAATAATTATAATATCTCTTTTTGGATCCGTTCTTGCTGTTACTGCCCAAACTACTTCATTCATATCCTGTATGTTAACGTCGTCATCAACCACTACAAACATTTTTGTAAGTGCTAGTTGTCCCATTCCCCAAAGGCCCATCATCACCTTCTTTGCTTGGCCGGGATATCTCTTCTTTATGGAAATTATAGCAAGGCCCTGAAACCATCCTGCAGGTGGCATGCAGAAATCTGTTACTTCCGGATGGAACATTTGTATGAGAGGCAAGAACGCACGCTCAATTACTTTACCTATATAAGCATCTTCTAAAATTGGTTTCCCTACAACAGTCGAGAGATAAATCGGACTTGATTTTCTCATGACAGCGGTAAGTGTAAAGGTAGGATATGGCTCGGTAGGAGTATAGTATCCAGTATGATCTCCAAAAGGCCCTTCCATTCGGATATCTTCAGGGTCAACGTAGCCCTCTAGTACTATTTCAGAATTGGCAGGCACTTCTAAATCTACAGTTTTGCATTTGACTAATCTGATGCCTTTTTTTCTTGTGATTCCAGAGAAAACGAATTTGTCTAGACCCTCAGGAACGGGCGCAACTGCGCTAAATATTGTTGCTGGGTCTGCTCCTATCACTACGGCGACTTCGACTTTTTTTTTCTTTTGCTCTTTTGATATTTGGTAGTGTTGTGCTCCCCGCTTATGTATTTGCCAATGCATTATTGCCTTTGTATCGTCTATTATTTGAATTCGATATACTCCCATATTTCTGATGCCGGTATCTGGATGTTTGGTAACGGTTAGTCCGAACGTAATGAATCTTCCTGCGTCGCCAGAAAAGGATTTCAAAATGGGCATGGAATTAAAGCTGGCCTTACCTTCACTATCAATAACTTCAGTCACCGGTCCTGATTCTACATATTTTGGACCGTAATCACCTATTTCAGATAATTTTGGAAGCATCTTAAGCTTATCCAGCACACCCGCAGGCATCTTCATTTTTGTCAAATCCGTCACACGTCTTCCAATTTCAGTGAAATCAGTTGTTTCCAAAGCTAATTGTAATCTTTTCATGGTCCCAAACGCATTACCAAGCACAGGCATGGTAAATCCTTGGACATTTTCGAACAGCACTGCCGGCTGATTTCCCTTGTACATAAGACGCCTCATTATTTCGGCGATCTCTAAATCTGGATGTACTTTAACCTTTACGCGTGCTAACTGTCCAGCTTTATCTAGAGCCTGGACGTATTCTGTCAAACTCTCATAAGGCATACGATTTAGCTAACAAAGAGGTTACATAAGGTTGTTAGCGAACGCGAAAACTGTCAATAGTTGGATCAGATACCAAATGAAGTTAAATGAGCAGTACTACATAACAACCTCGGAAACACATATTGTGTATGGTAACGACTGATTGCGTAGGCTTCGGGATGCGTGGCTACCATGTTTATTGGAGCCGTCATTAAATATTTCTGTTCCTGATGTTCTAATGATGTGTTACATTCTGTATTCTATAATGAGGTCTCTAATGATTCGGTCTTTTTATTAAATATATTGGCTCCAAGTTTTACTAACATATCCTTCCTGCTCCAGTCTCTCTATATGTCCTGGGATATATCTCCATATAATATCAGCTCTATCTGGTTTGAAATCCCATGGCCTAACTAATACTACATCATTTTCCCGAATCCACGTTTTTCTCCTTAGTTTCCCACTGATTCTACATACCCTTATCCTATCGTCAATACATTTCACGATAATATTTTCTCCTCCTGCCAGCTTTATGACCTTTCCTAACAATTCACCTTCCTGAGGCTTTACAAATTCGCTTAGATGAGACTCAGATAGTACTTTTCTTTTACCCATACCATGGAATGTGGTTACAATACGTACAACCAAAATAAAAATATAAGGTTAAAAGTTTGGTTTCAGGCTTTTAAAGACTTAGTAACTAACTAACTTGCAATCTAATTAATATTAAAATTTATGTAGTTATTCACGTAATACAAAGACAATCGTATAGTTGTTTGAGTATCCTCGCTGTTGCTCCCCAAATAACAAATTCCCCATATGTAAATTTGTAAACGCCCTTTTGAGAAATATGGTAGTGCTCGATATCTGGTTCAAAGGTAGCTAACATTTCCTGCAATGGAATGTCTACAACACAATCAACTTCGTTTGCTAATACCTTTGGCTCTGGAATATTCTTTTGTATTGTTATAAATGGAACTATAGTAAAGTTTGACGTTAGTGTGTAGACGGTTTGCAGCCTTCCTAGGATATCTTCAGCTGTAAAGCCAAGACCCACCTCCTCTGTTGTTTCTCTTAAGGCGGTATCAAGTAAACTAGGGTCTATCGCACGACAGTATTGTCCCCCTGGAAATGATATCTCACCAGTATGGTATTTTAGCTTGGAACTTCTCCTCGTTAGAAGCACGTGGGGAGTTCTGCTTTTAGAATGAACTATAATTAGAACAGCGGCTGTTCTTGACAAACCATCGCTCACTCTTCTAGTGTTATCTTTTGCATATAACTTAACACGATGTGAGTCCAATAGAAGCGGACTAATACGCCGTTCTATATCAGTTAGTGTCAACATGGTTCTTTGTGTACTAATAACATTGAGAGGAGTTAAGGTTGCTGGCTTTAGGTAAATCACACTGGGGGAAAGGACTGGGTAGTTTCTTTTGTATTTGTTAATGAAGAAAGTCTTCTTTTCTTTTCATTTCATTTCTTTTCTTTTCTTTAACCACATAACGAACATCTACGAAAGGATCTAGCAAAATAGATCTTCATGGAACTAATAATATATCAGATACTCATGATTTCATCCCAGCACTTAGTACAAAAGTCGTTGTCCAGGATCAGTCTTTGCTCAAATCTAGTTGAATTATAATCAAATTCTTGCTCACATACTATGCAAGAAGACTTTCGCATTCCTAACCAATCCTAACCGGTGGCTTTAAGGGTTATGGTAATATTTTCACTAGAAGATGATAAGTAATTATACAAGTTCACCCTTTCCTAAGGAAACTACAATGACTCAACGAATTCTGTCGTCAAGCCTACTAGAGCAAGTTAAACAGTAGCCTCAAAATGAACATAAATTTTGAATTAAACCCGCCCAAGATAGTAGAGGATGAGCATTTTGATGCCGTTATTCTTAGAGAAGGCATCCAACATTTGGTACAAAGAGCAGAGAAGCTAGTCGGATATGTAAATGGCATTCACTTAACAGATTCTGTTCTTGGTATTCCACGAGTATCAAGTTTAACCGCTGCCAGCTTCATTATAAAGAATATAGCAAGACATCCTGCCATAAGTTGTAGCGTCAGAACAAGAGACAGAAATTTTACATCAATATGTCAGTTCGTATCTGATGCAATTATATTGGGTATCGACAGCTTGCTTTTTTTGATGGGTGATGAGCCCTCCGATGGACCAAAAGACTCAGGGCTTAAACCTAGTGATGCTCTGAATATGTTAAAACTTGAAAGATACAATGAATCAATAAATTTGGACTTGACCGTGCCTAGCGCCATTACACATCCATCTTCGATACGCAAGAAAATTAAGGCGCGACCTAGAGCCTTTGTCACTCAATCGATATCATCCCTTTCCGATTTAGATAACATAGCACGTATTGCAAAGTCAAACAACATAAAGGTCGTAGCATGTATTATGATTCCTGCAGATAAAAACAAGTTTTCGGCTGATACAATTGGCCTTAATTGGGAAGAGTATGCGAAAAACCCAGTTGAATTCGTGCTTCAGGCGGCTAAAATCGCCGATGAAGTAACACTTACCTCTCCAGGTAGTTTCAAAGTGGGCCTCGAATTCTTGAAACAATTGCGTTAGCAGCGTTCAATTATTGTTACCACTTAACAGAAATACCATTTAGTAATCAGAGGATCTTATGAAGCGCAGACCTGGTGGAAATATGAAAGGGAACCAACATGAAAAACCTAATGCAGCTCTTGATCAACTAATTATAAGCTCAGATGTTAACGCACTTGATCAACCAATCATAAATAAATAAATCTACTTTTCCTCTGCTTTCCAGGATGGCATTATTTCCGTTTTTAATTCGTCCAACACTTGTCTTTGATATTCGTAAAGATTATTATCTTCAGTTAGCCTGGGTCTTCGGTAGTCAATTTCTATTTCTTTTTTGACCTTACCTGGCCTATTTGTAAATACTATTACTCTGTCGCCAAGGCACACAGACTCCGATATATTGTGTGTTACGAAAAGAATTGTTTTTCTTGTCTTGGCCCATATTAGCTGCAATTCTACTAATAACAAGTCCCTCGTTTGTGAGTCAAGGGCCGCGAACGGTTCGTCCATTAACAGTATTTCAGGATCCATTACCAGGGCCCTGGCCAGAGATACCCTTTGCTTCATGCCACCTGACAGTTGATATGTGTATGCTTCGGCGAATTTGGTAAGCTGCATCATATCCAAATAGCGCATAGAAATTTGATACCGTTTCTGTTTTTCAACTCCTGCAATTTTCAACCCAAACTGCACGTTTTCTATAACTTTAAGCCAAGGAAATAATGCATTGTCCTGAAAGACCATTATCCTGTCTGGACCTGGTTCGGTCACGAGTCGGCCGTTGAGCATAACTTCTCCTTTACTCGGTCTGTCTAGCCCAGCAATGATGTTAAGCAACGTCGATTTTCCACATCCTGATGGCCCTACAAAACATACAAACTCACCTTCTGCAATGCTGAGATTTACATTTTCGACGGCAGCCATCATGCCATCTGGAGAGCTGTCTCTAGCCAAATGCATCGAGTCAGAAGAAAATTGAGAAGAATGCGTACTTGTAAAGGCAGAGCTAGAAGAATTACCTATGACCTTAAAGTATTTGGAGATGTCTCTGATCTCTAGCTTAGCCAAAGTTCGTTCTTGCCATGAAAAGATACCTTCGAATATAAAATCTATCTATCTCTCCGTGTCTTTCTATTTCTTTATTGCAACATCGCTTTCTCAACTAACAATAATCTTATGGTCACAAGGAAACTTGATTTTTTTGTCATACTCTAAATAAGCCTATTATTTCATTTATATTGGCAGCTGTCTTAAAGGCAGTTGGGTTAAGCCCAGTTCTCGACGTTCTAAACCCGGCTTTGGACAGGCTTTCTACTATTGTCACCAAAGAGGGTGGACCTATTTTTAATCTAGAAGCTATCTCATCGGATGTAAAATAATAAGGAATATCATCATGTTCGCTGATACATGTTGAGAATAATCTCTCAAGATTCTTCATTTGTCTGTTTTGAATCCTACTTGTCCCAGTGCTTCGCTTGATATCCTCTTCTGAACTGCAGTTTAATTGGTAGCCCCCATGGCTACCTTGTCGTTGTAATGTCTTAGCCATCATCTCACGAATAAAATCTTTATTATACATTCTTCCTGTCCACAACCAACCTGCGGTCTTAAATGCTGCAGAACAAAACGTGCATTTCTCCACTCGTGACTTGGCATCTGATACAATTCTGTTTCCACAATGAAAGCAATGTTGGACGTATCCTATATTTTCAAAAACGCTATTTGCCAGTTTACTGCTCTCGATTACTTTCACATATACTCGAAGGTAATGCAAGTTCGTATGCGCAAATAACGGGCATATATAAATCCCTAATCTGGAGGAAGTGAGTGCCACCAACGATAATAGAAGTCTTAATGCCAGTTCGTTTGAGTATGAGTTGTTTAGCGGCAGGCCGTAATATTTTCTCAAACAAACCTCAGGGTATTTACCTCGCAGTACAGCAGTGTCGGTGGCGGTAATGGAAACAAGTCCCCCCTCTTCCACTGATCTGATCACACAGTCGACATAAGCAGCGGGACTTCCAAATGGGTCCAAATCGACGATTGTAAACTTCTCACCTGTTCTGCCTGGTCTACCTATTTTTTCCTCTCCAAATGTGTCAGGAGAGCTGGGGTGCCTTTGATTAGTACCATCCAATAGGAACTTGCAAGCCTTGCTCACAGAGAAGTGACATTTATCTTCTACGTGGTTGATAGCCGATGATTTCCTGGCAACATCAATTGCAAGGGGGTTGACATCATTGAAATATACTTGGTTGACTTCTGGTGACTCAACCGCAACTCTGAGTCCCCTGGCACCTGTTCCACACAACGAGTCAGCCATCACGACATTATCCCTGTTATTCTTACTGCTGTGCCTTTTGCCATTATACCCAAAACTTGAATTAGATAAAAAAGAATCGTATGCGACTATCGATATATCTCTATTAAGTTCAGCTGCAAGGTTGAAAAATACGGGCTCTCGTTTTGTTGCAACGCTGCTCTGAAGAGACATTGAGGGGACTAATATCTTCGTTTTGCCCTCTACAATTGTAGTTAGTTCTGAATACTTTGCTGGTGCTATCAACTCGCAGCTATAACAATTTCGAGAATATATTATTATACGAAGCGTGCTACATGCGATACAGATAATAAAAAAAGGAAGAAAAAAAGAGAGAAAAATAAAGAGAAGAAGAGGGTAAGAAGCGTAAGCGATAATAGTTAGTCATTCTTAACCGGTATTAAGTAAAGCTGTGTGCCTAGTATGACTTTCAATGCCATACCAAGTAATGTTAACTTCGCGTCATATCCTAAATCCTTGGATTCTAATTATACTCTGATAGGAGGAGTTGATGAAGCAGGTCGGGGCTCGGTATTAGGCCCATTAGTTATCGCCGGCGTGAGTATAAAAAGAAAAGATCTCTCCAGTTTGCGCAGGATAGGGGTCAGAGACTCAAAGTTATTGACGGTAAAGGCACGTCATAAGCTCTTCAGTCGTATCATTGACCTCGCACAACACATCTGTGTTTACGAGAGTGATTGCGACGAAGTTGACCACTATGTCTATTCTAACATGCTAAACAAATTAGAAGCCAAGGCAATGGCTACAGTCATAGACAATATCTTTGCTATGAGGGTCTACGTCGACGCCTGCGACGTTAATCCTCTGAGATACAAGGAATGCATAGAATGCGAACTTGGCTCAATACCAAGGCCTAGGATTTTATCGCTGCATCATGCTGATGGCGCGAATACTGCTGTGTCGGCAGCATCCATAGTTGCCAAGGTGATTAGGGATGAAGAAATTCGCAAGATCCGTTCACAACACAGTGAAATTGGCAGTGGATACCCTAGCGACAGAAAGACAATGACATTCATAGCAAAATGGGTTGCAAACCATGACTCTGCTCCGCATTTTGCTAGAAAGTCATGGAAACCTCTCAGGGCTCTCCTAGAAGATCATATACAAGTATACACGCTAAAAGCGGATATGGAGAAAAAATCATTTAGCGCTGTTACCACTAGGACTGTAAGTGGCATGAATTAGAGCATGGTCTTTGTCAAAAGGATCAAGGTTGATTGTTTGGTTAATATGAAAGCTGTTTTGTCTCAATTTTTTAGACTCCATTGCTACGACTGATTGTGGGCTCATTGTTACGTCTATGCTTCTTGTCTTGATTACAATAAGCATAATGCCTTTATTTTTGAGAAAAGCATTACAGTTCTTTATGGCAATTTCCGTCTGATCGGGTTGTGCAATGTCGCAATAGACCAAATCTACATTTCCAAAAACTGAGAAGTAAGAATCAGGTCTTCGAGCGTCTTCGATTATAGGTATAACATTTTTTCGCCTAGATCCTACATTCTCGATTAGTTCTCTTGCCACCCTTACCGCTGGTTCCACTGCGAATACTAGACCCTTGTTTCCGACTAGATCGGAGATGTGGCTGACTGTGGTTCCGGTAGAAGCACCAAGATAAAGGATCCTATCGCCAGGATTTATAGGGAAATACCTCAACCCTTTCTTTAAGGCTGCTGCGAGCTTGCTTCTGAATGGATCCCATATTCTGTATTCCTCGTCACTTATTTTGACCAGTTTTTCTCCATAAACCGTCTGGCCTTTGTCAAGGTTAGGGGTGGCAAACTCTTTGATCCCGTTAACCTTGATCTGCTTTAATCCTGCACTAAAGGCTTCTTCTTCCACTGGAGAACACTTGAGCTACTAACAGCGTCAGTTTTGAATCTTTTGCAGACAAAAGGTTTAACTAAACAAATTAGTGCTGTAATTCATAGTTTCCTAGTTTTTTTGTTACTCGATTTGTTGACGCTATTGTATTATTGCAGCAGCAATACCATTGCAGCCATATTATTGCACCAAATCTAAACTGTCAAGATCTTACGATCTATTCTAAGATCTTTTTTTGAGACTTTTTTTTCTTGCTCTTCTTATTTTTTCTGCCAGGCTTTTTGCTTTTCCAATCTGTAGGGTAATGATGATATTGCTGTCGTTCCGGTTGCTGATCTCTTCGAAACTGAGTTTCATCGCGCTGGTCTCCCTCTGATTTCCTACGTGGACCTTGAAATTGTTGGTTGTACTGTTGTTGCCGCTCTTGACGTCGTTGATGACTGCGTCTACCATACCTCCAAGGTCTCTCCATATAACGGCCACCTCTTGAGCCGAGGTACTCTGCCTGCCGTCTTTTGTGTTCTTGGGACTTTTTGGATCTCTCTTCCTCAGATGGAGGTAATTTGTTTTTCTCCCGAATTTCCAGAATTCGTTTCTTTAATTTCTCTGCAATAAAAAGATCTTTTCCAGCATGTCTGTATGCATCTATTCTTGCAGCAATTGCAACTTTTGCTGCAATTGCTCTTGCTATTTTTCCCCGCTGCCACTTGGGAGCCGCATGAATCAATGGATGTTGAAAAAGCATCCCATGCTTAGGAGGGTTGGCACCAGTCTTTAAAGAACGGAAGAGTGCTTTTTCTGCTCCTAGAATTTGAATTGTACTTGCTGGAAGTGTTGCGAGCCTCTGTAAACTTCCGGCCCTTGCTGTCATTCGGGCACCAACCGAAGCTGTAAGCAACTCCTTAACATTTGGAGCAACGACTTCCATAGTTGTCTCGATATTGTTAGCCAAATCATCTCTTAATTGAGACTGTTCGATAACCTGGTCTGCTAATTTCTTAACTAGCATAAGATTGTCATCGGTTATATCACCGCCCTTGCTCCTGTTTATTACGCTAAGAATAATTTCAGCCTTTTTTTCCTGGAGCCCTGCATCTTGGAGTACTTGGTGTGTAATTTTATCCCTAGTTCCAGCCGAGCTAACAATCTTTGCATAGGCGGTCAAGCTTTGTACCAAGTTGTCGAGCTCAGGAAAATGAAGTCCATACCACTCACGCATTCTGGCTGCCAAAACATTTATTGTCTTATCTAACTCGTCAAGTGCATTAATAGCCTGAATTACATGAAGGTCCAGTTTTTCTGACGCTTCCTTTACACGTGAGGAAGATAAGCTGATAGCAAAATCGCGAAGTTGCTGAATTGCAGTACTTTCATCGGGAGACAAACCACATTTAACTGTAAATATAGTTGTATTTTTTTTAATTTCCTGTTGCTGCTCCAAAGGCATCATGTTAACCTCCATCCCAGCATTCTTAAGTATGGAGTAAAGGTTGTTATCGTTGACCACGATCCTTTCAAATCGCTTGAGCTCGTCTTCTATGTCCTTTATCTCATGGAGGGTTTCTTGTCGTCGGAGAAGGCCATGCGCATCGACAGGATTGCTAAATTTTTTGGAAAAAATGTTCTTGCCCTGATCGTCTAAAACACACAACCCTAGCTCCAGCAAAATAACCGAACCAACTTTTGCCATTATAAGACTTCTACTATTGAATAAACGGTGCTACTAAAAAACATAGCATTATATTAGCCAATACGCGCACGTACCGCAAGTTGGATATTACTATTAACAATACAAATATCGAAATTTCCCTACCTAGAAAGAGCTAAAGATTTTGGATCATATCAGCTAACTTTTCTAGGTTTCACTTTTTTTTCCTTTACCATTTCAAGATGAGTGTTATCTTAATGATGCTTGTGTAAAAGTACTTACGTTGGTTTATTATTAGTATCCTAGTAGCCTTATCGCAGATGAGAATATCTATCTCGAAATAGCAGTATTGGACTTTACCTTCTTAAGTTTGATCACTGAAACTCTCTTGAGCTGAAGTATCATCTCAAACAAAGATCTTTTCACATTAGATTCATTGTCATTTGATATACGCAGAACCTCGGCCAAAAGATCCTGGAAGCCGATACCATTACACATGTTCCATAACGCAACTGCAGTATCGTTAACCCTGTATGCTTCACCTTTGGAATTTATAAGCAGTGGTGTACCATCCTCATCATTATCTACTTCGCCTTGGCGAAGAATTATGGTGTCTTCTTCTTCTATCTGTCTTGTATTTGGAAACATGTTCTCATCAGATTATTATTGAACAATATAGTATCTAATATTTATTGCTACGTTAAGTATTAATGAGCAATTATTTAGACTCGCGAGTCTTCTTTGTTGAACAGTAAACAGCTTCTTAATAGTTGCAATTCTGCACGACCATAAGAGCTATCCAAGGGGTAAAAATATTTGCACTTACTTGGTCCGATGAGAGATTATATAGGAGAAAACCATACTAGACGAAAGTGATTCAGATTTTTAATGGCCCTTTCTCAATATGTCTCTGTTTGTGTCCTAAAACTATTCAGCGGTGGTGGGGCAACTACAATTTAAGCTACGACAAGGAAGAACTTTTCAGATAAGATTATTAAAAGATAAGGGCAATCACAATCAGTTTTGTTTTTTAAAAAAGACAAGAAGCAAAAGTCGAGTGAGAAGGTAAAAAGACATGTGATACTGAAAAGGCATGCAGCCGATAGCATAATTACCTATGCAAAAAGTTGCCATCCCAATGAAGGGATTTTAATCCTCCAAGGACAAATCAAAAAGAACAATATTGTTGTTGAGGGACTTGTTGTCCCACCGTTTGCCTCTCATGGTCCTTACTACTCTGGATTTCCGACATATGATCTTCCATTTGATCTTTCTTATATAGGTACTGCGCATTCACATCCTGGAGGTTCTAATAGGCCTTCACTTCAAGACTTGAATAATTTTTATGGGTTCATATCTATTATTATTAGTTACCCATATTTAGATGGAGATATTGGGGCCTTTGACAGAAACGGTAATAAGGTGACCCTAGATATAGTATGACAAAAATGTAATCTATTTAATAGCGAATAGAGACATATTAGTTTGGAGAACAATTAATTACTAATGAGTCTCGAACAATTGCGTACCAAAGCCTTTTTTCAGAATACGATCGATGTCTGGATTATGCTATGCGAAGAAAAAAAATGGGACTACTTTGATGTGGATGCCTACAGAAGTTTTATACGATATCTCACGGCCAACGGAATAAAGATGCAAAAGTTCCCTCTTTGTATCAAAGAGTCGGGAGGTATGTATGAGAGAGGTAGGGATAAGACAAAATTCTTAGAGGAATTATCCCATATATCATCTGAAGATGCGTCTGCCTATACAATAAAACTCAGTACCGAGACTCTATCTTTGCTGAGATCGTTTAAAAACCTAATTTGAATGTAAAAAATAGATGAATACTTGTGCTGTCACGCATACAAAGAGAGTACAAGGTTATCGCAGACGTCTTCTTCCTAGCTTTGTTATCGTGGGAAGAACCAAAAGCTATAACAGCCATTATACTCCGACGCTTACCTGCCTAAAATATAGTTCGGATAACACAAGGCTACTGTTCATATACGATTGTTGTGATGTTTCCCACTAACTCACTTATTATCGGGCCCTTCTTGGATTATAAATATGCTCTAGAGTATAACCGATCAGAGCAAATGAAAGACCCGTTAAGCCAATCATTATTCCAGGTGGAATAATCCACCACCATAATCCAAGGGTGGTGGCGCTAGCTGCATTGGCTTCGTTCAGAATTCTGCCCCAACTAGGTATAGCTAAATCACTTAATCCCAGCAAGCTTAAGCCAGCCTCTGCCAAAATTGCCCCGGGAACAGAATAGGCTATTGTTGCAAAAGTCAATGGAAGTAGCTGCGGAACTACGTGTCTAAAGATTATCTTCATGTCTGATTCGCCCATCATTTTAGATGCCTCTACATATTGAAACGTTTTTATCTGCAAAGACAAACTTCTAATCAGCCTAGCACCCCCGGCCCAACCAAACAATATCAAAAGTAATACTATTAAGAAAATGTTGAGGCCGTATCTTACAGATATCAATATCAAAAGAATGAGGACAGGTAACGAAATAAAAAAATCGTTTATTCTCATCATAACCTCATCCACGCGACCTCCCTTATACCCTGCGGTTATACCATATATCATTGCTATAAACGAGGTAGCCACAGCAACGGTCAGGCCAATAAATAGCGCTACAGGAGTACCCCAAAGAATTCCTATAGCCAGATCTCTTCTAAAGGCGTCAGTCCCCAGAAAGCCATAAACAGTTCCGCCAAGAATCACCCGGATTTCGGCTACGCTATCTTGGTCATCATAAAAATAAAAAGTCACTTGAAAAGTGTAAGGCCCTTTCAAGATTTCTTTTTTTTGTGTATCCGAAAATAACATCACTTGGGGTCGAGTAGTATCCGGAGAATATTTGAATAAGGAAGTGTATTGCCGCAAATTCTTAGATATATCTTGGTCAGTGGAAAAAATACGCGAAGAATATAGACTTTGCAGCTGAGAGCTGACAGTACCGTCGTCATTAGATGGAAGTGCAGAATAATATATCCTAAAACCGTACCCATCTGGCCTAGTTACATTAATTTCCAGAACAGGGGGGATTGATCCATATCTTGTCGAATAAGGAATCATGAAATCAGTCGGGTAGGAGTTGTATTCAAAGTTGGTTGAAAATGAACTCGAAACTATGTAAATTCCCCTATCAGTCTGCTTAGACACTTCGCTTGAATCCGATGTAAGAATAGTATGCACAGCGGCGGTTGGGCCGAACAATCCGAGGTTGGTCCAGGCAGGCGCCGCCGAGGCCGGGTAGTCAACCCAGTAGCTGGGACTATTCCATTGTCTAAACGATGTGAGCGGTACTGATGTCATTGTGTATATTGATATTCCCACAAGTAAAGTAAGGATAATTATTCCAGTTTGGCCTAGCTTTGAACTTCTAAATCCTCTGATAATATCACTCTTTGAGGACGGGATTGTCTGAAAAGTCAACCTATCGCTTTCACACGGGGGTCAAATGCAGAGTAAGCTAGATCGGTTAGAAAAACGGCAGCAATATAAATCATAGTAGACACATAGACAAGTCCAATGATTATAGGAACATCAAAAACGGTTATTGCTTGATAGAATAAACTTCCTATTCCAGGCCAGTCAAATACTGTCTCAACCAAGAGGGCTCCACCAAACGAGGCTGCCAAGCCTATTATAATTGAATTCAGCAACGGGGGGGCTGCATTTCTCAAGGCATGAGAATACAGAATCTTCTTTCTTGGAACCCCTATAGCACGTTTGGCTCTGATAAAATCTTCATCCAAGATATTGACTACGAATAGCCTCACGAAGTAGCTTTGTACCGCGATACTGAGAATCACTAGTGTAATTAAGGGAAGTGCCATATGATAGAGCAAATCTATAATATATAACGGATCGGAGGGAGAAGATTGAGGTATAGACCTCGCAGGAAATATCGGTACTATAAAGGCAAAGAGATATATCATAATCATACCAACCCAGAAAGTAGGAAGACTGCTACTAAACATAGAAACAAAAACGTTCGCCTTATCAATAGTCTTACCATATCTCTCTGCTAGATATGGACCCAAATATAGCCCAAAAATGAAGGTTATGACAGTTGCACTCGCAAATAATAGAAGAGTCCGCGGTACCCTTTCTGCGATAATATCCTTGACTTCAGGCGAACCATCATCATTTGTAAAAAAGTAAGACCTACCCAAGTCCAGCATCATGACTTTTAATATGGTGTTAAAAAACCGCTTGGGAGAATACCAAGGTTCGTCAAGACCCAGGTTTCTTATTTGAAGTTGAATTTGCTGGTCTATATATGCCTGCTGGGCTTCAGCATTTTGAAATTTGATCTTGCTCTCGATGAGGCTGCCTATGACCTGCTGTCTGATGTTGTCTGCAAGGATTTTGTCCATTGTCTCTCCAAGAAGTGCGACCGTAAGGACAAGAACTAAAAATAATACGATGAGCAAGTTTATTGATCTTCTGACGAGCACTCGGTAAAAGCCTGCCATTTTCTTGTCCTAGATCTGTTTTGTATCATGTCGGTTCGTATAAATATTATCACATCAAATCGCAGTGTCTTATTTTACCCCCATCTGTTCAAAGCAAAATACTTCAGAGAAGTTAAGAAAGCTGGAATCCTCTGGGTTTACAATCCCCTGGCCTGTTTTTAGTCGGTAACAACCAACAATGGTATCGTGTGTATATCTGGCCGAAAGGCTTCTTCTGTATATGCAAATATCTTCAATGAGTTTGGACCCCTGTGAAGCTGCAATGTGTCACTGCTGTTTAAGGTAATTTCGAATATACCTTTTTGGCTGAAGCTATCCGAGACACCTGCAATATTCCCAGCTGCGTCCAAACCATTATCGACATTTACGCTAACATTTGTGAGGTGAGTATTAGCTAAGCTAGAGGACAAACCATCCATAGTAGTCGTGCTGCCTAAAGGCTCCGCTTTACCGTTCAAAATGACTCTGCCCTGCGTATCCGACAAGAAATAGTCGACTACTGCATCATTGCTAGGTTTACCCCCCACAGTAACGTTTATTTGTACCTTTAATGGTTCACCAGGAACTAGGTATTTTTGTGTATCAATTGCATTTATGATTGCTAGTTTGGGATTTTCAAACACTGACCAGTAACCTTGGCGAAAAGGGTAGCTGGCATCCCTGAATGCTTTCACATAAATTATTCCTGCGCTAGGGTCATATGCGTCAAGGTAAAATGGACCATTGCTTATTACTGCATGCCGATGTTGCTCTATCCATTGAATAGCAGCATCATATCTCTGGTTGGCTTCTTTAATGGTTACTATTCCTTTAAGCGGAGTTGGTATAAAGGATTCTGATTTCATTTTCTGTAGCTCTGCGAGTATCATTTTAGCATGTGACGGTACTATCAAGGATAGCCATGGCACATTTTTGGCAGTAGCTTGTCCTCTGGAGTAAGCCACCTTTCCTTCCATCACTAGCCTTTCTGTGGCAGCTGTTATCTCCCAAGGTTCTGCAGACCAAGCCGTTGCAGTACCTGCTATTTCGTTCTTATCATAATGCCACTGATCAACAAAAGACTCTATTTCAGTGTCGTTAATGAATCGAATCCCTTTAGCATATGGGAGTGACTCTTTGGCAGCTGCAGTATATTCGGGGTCCACAGTGAGGTCTCCTCTTCCTTGATCGGTACCCCATTCAAAAGCAAAATAAAGGGGGTATAGAATATCTGACTTATCCATAGTTATACCGTGATGCCATTTAGAAAACAGCAATTTGTAATCCACTTTGCTGAGTGCAAAAGTATCACTTCCAGCCTTCTTCCATTGCTTGGAGTAAGGGTCCCAAGTCTGCGCATCGGCTGCAACTTTCATTCTTTCTGTCGGACCTGTAGTTATAATATCTGTCCATATGTTTCGCATGGGGATAACTTCACCTGTATATGGATTTCTAAAGGTAGCTCCGTCTGCTAGGGCAGAGTATATACTAGTACAGTAAGTATCGCCGCAACCGCCGACGCTATTCCAAGCCCCCTGATAAATTTCTTTTACGCCAATATTCAGCAGGCTCAGGTCAGGAGGCTGCGCATTTATAAGGGATAACCTACTAGTTATCCCAGCACCAAAGTCATTAATTAGGCCGGCAACATCCGAATTAGCAATATAAGGATCAGTATTTTGGGCTATGAAAATCCTCACAGACTCCTGAATTCCTGCTCGTGTGGCGTTTCTTACCAATGCGTTTCTTTGCTCCTCTGATGTGAAATTAAAGAAGTTTATTTTCTGGGTTATATCGTCTATACTTGAGTTCTGATAATTCCAAAATGCAGGGTTCTGGCCTCCGGGCATGTTTCCCGCGTAGGGAGCATACATCTGTGATGTTATTACTGGATTGTATTTCACAAATGCAGATGTGCCGGCATACGCCTCCGTATAGACATGCCATTGGAAATCCTGTGGGTTTGATCCTGAAACAACAGCATTAGCCTTGTTAAGATCCCCATACTGTTTTAAAACAGAAAATCCTACCCTCTCAAGCTCTGCAGAAACGAGGTCACCCAAGGATTTTCTCCTAGGGTCATCGCTACGTATCAATATTTTTACAGTGATAGGTTTATCTGCAAAAAACCATTTTCCAGTCGTCCTGTCTTTTACGGCCCCTTCTTTGACAAGTGCATCGTTTATCATTTGGTCACCAAGTCCGGGAGCATATCTTATGCCAAGCGATTCTACTGTATCAATAAGATTTAGATATTCTGGAGAATACTGTCCGAACGGGTCGATTAATACCGATCCATATCCCTTCAGTATCTCATCTACAACAAATTCGCGATTAACAAGAAAGTTCATTGCGTAGCGTACCTCCCTTATTTGAAATGGATTAAGCGACTTGCTGCTTTCGTTGTATGGTGCTGGATTGAACAGAAGCCCAAATGTTCCAGCCATTCTATCATATATTTTAACATCGGGATTATTCATCATCTCTGATACAACTTCTAGTGGAATTGCAAAGTAATATATCGCAATTTTTCCCTGTTTTACTTGTTCCAAAGCGACATTCTGATCGGAATATCGAATAAATCTTACAGTATCTACAAATGATCCCTTGGTTTGGTTATTTGAGGTGCCGCTTGACTTGCCAGCGTAAACTGAGGGGTCTAACGGGCGGGCCACATCGTAAAGTGAAGATGAAATAATGAGCAAGGAGAAGACACAAAATAAAAGTGGAATGTACAAAAGATATCTCAGCCTAGTCATGGTTAGCATTAGGTTGCTACCCACTTTCTATAATTGATTGAGTTATTGATTTTTGATTGATGTATTTTATTTCCAACCAATTATATCCTAGGAAAGATCTTTCTCCTGTCAAATGGCCCAAAATTTGTCAAACGGGTTTTTAACCTAGGATTAAGATAAGCACTGGACAGATAATTCCTGATATCAGGAATACCTTTGAAAAGCTGAGCTTTTTCACTTAGCAAATCAGATAGCATGTAATTTGAGGATCTCAATTCGTCAACGCTGGGAATATAAGAACCATAACTATTCTGTTGCTGCGCAAATCCAAACACGCTAGCCGGAGAGTGAGTAAGTTGTTCGTTTTCTGCAAATATATCATAATAGTTACTGGTCAGTGTGCTTATTGCGAAAAGGCCGCTGTCTTTTTTGTTCCATCTTAGCATTTGCGAGTTCGGCTCGGTCGACTGCATCCATTCATCATTATTCTCGATAAAAGACTTCGGGACTCTCTGTATCAGGCTGTACATTTGCTATCATACTACAAATATCCTTTAATTAACATTTTGACTTTTATAATGTCTCAGAAGAATAAGTACTCTTTTATTTGGTTGTATATTAAATTAATATTATACTGGTGGGGCTTAAACAAGGAAGATGCTAGCAACTGTGCAAGCCGATGTGAAAACAATTTACATGTTGTCAAATGGGTCTAATAATATTTATATAATAGAATAAAATATTTATATGAGATTACTTTAAAATCGGGGTTTTATGGTGGTAGAATTGGTTAAGGATGTCACTTTGTTTGGCGATAGATGTCCTCGTTGTGGCAAGGGGCCCATGGTTACAGATAACTCCAGTGGGGAGATGTTTTGTGGGAACTGTGGCTTTGTTATAAATGAAAGGATAGAAGAAACCGGACCTGAATGGCGCGCTTTCTCGAAAGAGGAACATGAAGATAGGAGTAGAGCAGGCATACCAACCTCTTTGGCAATGCACGATATGGGACTTGCGACAATCATTGGACCCATTGACAAGGATGCCTCTGGAAAGCCTCTTTCTGCTTCGATGAAAAGTACAATCGAAAGACTTAGGACATGGGATAGCCGAAGCCAAGTCCACGAACCGGTGGACAGAAACTTTAGACAAGCATTTAGCGAACTGGATAGGCTTAAAGATAAACTTGCTGTAGGCGATGCCGTTATAGAGAAGGCCGCATATGTATATAGAAAAGCACTAGAAAAGGGGCTTGTTAGAGGGCGGTCCATATCAGCATTAGTTGCAGCCGCATTGTATGCTGCTTGCAGGGATACAGAGACACCTAGGACTCTCAAGGATATCGCAAATGCTAGCAACATCAAGAAAAAAGACGTTGCTAGATGCTATAGGCTATTGATAAGAGAACTGGATCTGAAAATGCCAGTTGTTGACCCTGTAAAATGTGTTGCTAGGATAGCGAGCAAAGCAGGACTTTCTGAGAAGACAAAGCGCAAGGCACTTGAAATATTGAAAAAGGCCGAAGAAGGCAAAATTTCTGCTGGAAAAGATCCTATGGGATTGGCTGCCGCCGCTCTTTATGTGGCATGTGTGATGAATGGAGAAAATAAAACACAAAAGGACGTAGCTGAGGCAGCGGGTGTAACAGAGGTCACCATACGAAACAGGTACAAGGGCCTCAAGATGCATCTCAGACTATAACTTGTTGATCTTGGACTCCGGCATACAAGCAGATATTCTTCAGTTAGCCAGATAGCTCTCAAAAAAGACTCCCGTTTTTGCTCAGTTGCTGCAGATCGACGTCGACGTACTAATACAAACATATTGAAATAGCCAGGGTTAAAGAATTATTGCTTTTGTACACAACAAGACCTATTGTACTTCAATGGCAGATTCTGTAAAGCCCTTTTTAATTAGAAATCCTTTGACATCTTCCCTATGATCTCCCTGTAACATTATAAATCCAGCCTTTGCAGTTCCACCACATGCCAATTTGCTTTTGAGTTCCTTAACCATCGTATGTACGTTACTTGATTTTGGATCAATACCTTCAATGAGAGTTGTGGTTTTAGAAAACCGCCTGGTTTCAAGTCGGACAACGATTCTTGTTTCCTCCTTCTCCAGCTCACCGCAGGCACAAAGATCGTCAGGAAGGCCGCACTTCTTGCATATAACCGCCATCTTTTGGTAAAATAAATTTTCCCAAGCTTACTATTAAGCCTTGCCTGTTTTTAATAATGGGCTACGAATGCAAACTAAAACAGTGAATCGTTGAAGGCCTGAGAGGACAGTGGGAATCCAAAACTAGAGTGCTACTGTGGATACGTCTTGATGTTATCTTGAATCAAATTTCTTGAAGAAGCACAGGAGCCTTAACATTTTTTTATATCAAAGATAGAACAGAAATAGTATAAATGCCCAAGTTGTAGTATCACAAATAGTATGTCGGCAGATCGCAAAGACCGATATGTAGCTAACCTAAAAGAAGCTGCATCACTGTTGACAAGGGGCGGGACACTAATTAACGATCCCTGTGATCTGTGCAACGGGGTACAGGTAAAGTATCGTGACAAGATCATTTGTATAAACTGCGGCAATCAAAAGATTGTATATAGTAAGTCTAACACAACACAGCAGAAAATCGGAGAGAGTCAACAGGTCAATATTCAAAAAGACAGTCAGATTGTAGCTGATGTTGCTAGCTCACCGCCCCCAACCGAATATTCTGAGACACACACCCAACAGGACGTTCATGGTTCTGAGAAAGGCTTAGAGATGGAAGCCGCCCGTCGTGAAAGGAAAGAAGGACAGTGTGCATTTCCACAGGACAGGGAGAGTCGAGACCCTTGGAGCTTACAACACGTGGGTTTTTTGTTAATTGATAAGATAGTTGCTGAAATAGCAAAGATCAAAGAAGAGGATAATCCCGAGTTACTGAGAAGAAAAGCCGAAACCATCAGGATTTTTCTGGGATTGTTACAAAAGGTAAAAGAAATCCAACGCTTATAGATTTAGTCCTTTTTGTGTTGATAACTTCTCTCATAAAATTAGTTCAGTATACAGTTTAGTCCCGGAATGTATTTAATACGCTACTATATTATTTGATTTAACAATGAGTAAAAAGAAAAATGCCCCTCTTCCAGCTTCCAGCGCTGGGCTATTAAGATTCTTTGAGGATGAAACGAGAGGATTCAAGGTTAGACCGGAAATTGTACTTGGAATCGCAGGAGCTTTAATCGGGGTATCATTATTAATAAGAGTAATCTTCCCTGTCTAAGTTTGCTGAGACCGGCTAATGGATAATGTTCGGCCGGACAGTATCACCAATATCCACAAAAGATGGACAATTA
>DASTUU010000074.1:0-10384 GCA_035759485.1 Nitrososphaeraceae archaeon | reverse complement strand
AAAACACTTCTGGTCTAGAACGATATACAACATTATAGACTTTGTTTCCTTTTACCGTAAAAACGGCTAGGTTCTTAGTTCCTCTTTCAATGTAAACTAGTTGATGTGCTTCATTACCTGCGATAGTGGTAGGAGCTGATTCTGCTAGTACAAAATCGGAAAATCTATGTTTTAGGTCTGCTATATTTCCGTCGACATATTCTTTGAGAATAATATGTAAAGGAGAAGTTACAAGATCTGAGGATATATCTATGAATGCTATGCCTACGCTTTCTAGAAAAGGATCTGAATTATTTTTTCTAGGTCGTCTGAATCCTATTACGAGCGGAGGACGAAGATCAGTCTTGTTGACTTTTTCCCATGTAGTAGGATAGGATAGGATATCTTTAGACCATATTCAGGTAAAACGCATTCAAGAAACTCCATATTGTATCATAGTAGGATATCAATAGCTCCGAAGTTGTATTTATTATTAAGCAGTAATAGAGGAATCAATGACCTGGTACCTAGCAAGACCTGGTACCTAGCAAGGCAGCAGAAATATGTTTTTGTCTCCCCTTGGAAACTTATCACCCACTTCTATTCTCTATTTCTACTATAATATTTACATCATTCAATATATGAAGACTTATTCATAGATTACTTGACAATAATATAAGAAAGGTTATATCTGTGTAATTCTCGTATTAATTGAAGCAAAAGATTTCGGCAATTCAACAAGTAGATAAAATTACTTTATGTATTTTCCGTTCCTTTTGTATATAAAAAAAGTGAAAAATAAAAAATTGACAACAAAATTTGAAGAATTAGGACTGGGTGCTGAAATTATTAAAGCACTCGAAGAAAATGGATTTGAAGCTCCTTTTCCTATTCAACAGGAAGCAATACCGTTTATTTTAAGAGGTATAGATGTAATAGGACAGGCGCACACAGGTACTGGAAAGACGGCAGCTTTTGCGCTACCTATGTTGACCAAAATAAAGCGCAGAGGTCCAGTACAAGCAGTGATACTCGCTCCAACGAGGGAGCTAGCAGTACAAGTTACTGCTGAAATTGAAAAGTTGGCAAGGTATACGGGCATCAGAGCCGTATCCATATACGGAGGCCAAAGTATTGGTATCCAGTACAATCAGCTAAGGAAAGGCGTTCAGATAGTAGTGGCAACTCCTGGCAGGTTAATAGACCATATCAAGCGTGGTTCGATTAGTCTTGAGGAAGTAAAGTTTGCAGTACTTGACGAAGCAGATAGAATGCTTGACATGGGTTTTCTCGACGACATCAAATATATTTTGTCCTATATGAGCAAAGATAGGCAGACATGTTTGTTTTCAGCCACTATGCCCCGAGAGGTTTTGAGACTTGCACAAGAATATATGGTTGATCCAAAAGAAATAATACTCAACGAAGAAGAATTAAGTCTTGACACTATAGACCAATCTTACCTAGTTGTTCACGAAAATGAAAAATTCAAGCATCTGTGCAATTTTATCAGAAACAAAAATGAGAGACAGACTATAGTTTTTGCCGCTACAAAGCAAAGAACACATAGACTTGCTTCTGAGTTAAAACAAGAGGGATTCAAAGCAATTACAATGCATGGCGATTTATCCCAAGGACAAAGAGATAGCGCAATGTACAAATTTAGAAAAGGATTTGAAGATATCCTTGTAGCCACTGATATTGCTGCAAGAGGAATCGATGTGCCGGCTGTAGGTCACGTAATAAACTATGACATCCCAGAATATCCACTAATATATTTTCACAGAATTGGAAGGACAGCAAGAGCTGGCGGAGCTGGAAAGGCTATCTCATTAGTTTCTCAGGATAGAGTTGATGACTTTGGGAGAATTCTCAAAGCGACAGAAAGACCTATTCACAAGCTAAATGACGAGATGGGAATTGAAATCCCTGTAACTCGACAGTATGTGCATAGGGATTATCGCCAAAGACGCGGTGGTAGCAATTATAGAAGATATAATAATACCAGCTACAGTAACGGCTATAACAGTTACAGAAACAATGCTTACTCTAACAACTATTCTGGCTACAGAAGTAGAGGCCTTAGCTATGACAGCAAGGAGAGTCTGAGGCAGTATACGAGGGATGGTAGAGCCGGCAGCAGTAGCAGGTACAGTATAGGTTATGGGCAGAGGGATAGATACTATTAGAACAACAAAATAGAAGGAGAGAGTCATAGTATCTGCAGCCAAACTCGAAGTTGTTGCGGCCTTCAACGAGCAAACTATCAGCAAAGTACCGAATGGAATCATTCTTTTAAGATGGTTAGTCCGTCAATGAAGTAATATACAAATTGAATAATAGGTTAACCCCATTTTATGAAGAACCATCACCATAACATCTCTTTTTTTATTCATGTAATCTCATGAATTTAATTAATAACAGCACAATTGTTTTCCTATTATGCCATTGCTCAATAGTCAAATACGCTGCAAATAAGTGGTTATCAATTTTGATACTTACCTTGGAAAAAACCTTTGATACTGACCCGAGATCAACAAGTATTCCAAATAAGTCGAAAGCAAATGCCTTAATCATTATGCTTTTAGTAAGCTTACAATATTTAAGTAAAGATTGTAACACTAAAGGGCTTAATTAGAACAAAAGGCCTACTTGATTTAGACTCAAAGCACGCCTAGACAATGATAAATAATCTGTAATCATTTCTTATAACATTGGAAATATTCTGACAATATCGCTATCCGGGTCCGGCAGTATCAAGACCCTTCTCCTTAATATATTGGATAACCATTCTGTGGGATTAGGTCCCTGCATGTTAACGGGTCCTGATACTTTTATTCCTATTTAGTTTTTCCCTTCCCTGCATAGAAATATCAACTTTAATGATTGATTCCTGCGTTGTTATTTTTCTGTCGAAACCGAAAAGTACGGCACCCTAAAAAAGTTCTGTTGTTAACGGCTTTACTTACCAGAATTTATTGATGTAATATATTAGAGAGGTTCCTTCTTCCCTAATGACAAAGAAGCACATTTATGCGTAAATGAGCCCGTTAATTATTCACTGACTGCTTACTTTGTATTCAGACTCGACTATTTCGTCAAATCGTTCAGTTTTCCGCTATGATAGGAGCAGGTTGGTTTTGTTGCTGTTGTGTCTGGCCTTGAGCAAAAGTCGGATTTCCTGCTCCATAATATATTGCAATTATGCCAAATGCCAGTGCTGACAGAATTGCACATCTTGATAGTTTTGTTAACTTACTATTCATAGTCCAACCTTATTTTTCATTTCATATACGGGTTTAACTCTTAGTTTTCTTTTAAAAAGAAGCTAAAAAAGACATACTTAATGAACTGATTGCAAATAATTTTTTGAATTAAAAAGGAACAGCATATTGCAGATAATCAACATCTTTATTTGTTATGGATAAATCATATATAGCGTGCAACCAACCGTAGAATCAAAATATGGAGCGCACAACTATTTCGTTTATGATAATTCTCTAATAAAACGAATAAAAGGACACCACACGCTCATTACCAGTATTTTTTCATTTATCATCATTGCTGCACCCTTGGTCAACTTTGCATACGGTCAAGGAAGTCAAGGTGACTCAAATACAAGTACTAATAATACAAATGCTAATTCAATAGACATTCAAAATATTCCAGCAAAAAAAGTTCATGTAGGTGATATCGATATTGCATACAAAACCTTTGGCAAAGGTGACCCTATTTTACTGATAAATGGTTACTCCTTCGCAATGGACAGTTGGAACCCAACTTTATTAGAAACTCTTGCTTCCAACCATACAGTAATCATTTTTAATAATCGAGGAATAGGAAATACAACCTCTGGTAGTGAACAATTCTCAATAGAACAATTTGCAAATGATACTGCTGGCTTATTGGAAGCATTAAACATCAGAAAAGCAGATGTGCTTGCATGGTCAATGGGCGGAAGAATTGCTCAGGAATTGACACTTAATTATCCTGATAGAGTTGGAAAACTTATTCTCTATGCAATAGGTTGCGGTGGCGAGGAATCTGTACCACAAAGTCAGGAAGTTCGTAACGAGTTTGTTAATGGAACGGGAACTGCCGAAGAAAGAATATCAAGACTTGTCCCATTATTCTTCCCCCAAGAATGGCGCAACGAAAATCCAAATTATCTTGAAAATATTCCAAAAACTACAGAGACAATTCTTAATCAAACACTTAACAAGCAGATAGAAGCGGCAGCCAATTCGGCACCTACTTGCGATAGATTAAAAAACATAACTCAACCTACACTAGTCATAGTAGGAACTGACGATGCAGCTACTCCGGCAGCAAATTCCGTAAGAATGGCAGAACTTATTCCCGGATCTTGGCTTGTTCAGATAAAGGGCGGTGGACATGGTTTGATGTATCAATATCCAGAACAATTCAGCAAAATAGTAGAAACCTTCCTAGAAAATACCAATACACAATAATTGGGTGTAACATCTTCTGGATCCTTTTTTTGTTCTTGCGTCACTCTTTACTCCACCACATAATACATAGTATCAAAATTTAAAATGTTATTAGTACCTAAACTATTCATCGCTGGCGGTATGACGAAAAGGCAAGAACATGAGCATATTACCAATTTTATAGATGTAAAGTCAGTGGATGAATATTCATCCAAAATACAAGAGTTAGGTAGTAGAGTAGTCGTTCCTAGAATGGTAGTACCTGGAATGGGATATTTTCAGTTTGTCATGATACAGAGAAATAGTTTTGATATTTGGGAGTCCAATGAGAATGCAAGATAATCAATGAATAGGACAATTAGGAGGGTCCTCTGAGGTGTATCTCAAGGGGTCATTGTGTAAGCGATATATTAATTCTTCTGTTGAGGCACTCTATTATTTTCTGTATTTCCTCCTGCGACTTGCTATCTGGGTCCGGTGGTATCAAGACCCTTCTCCTTTATATGCTAACTAATTATTCTGTGGGATTAGGTCCCTGCATGTATACGGGTTCTGTTAGTTTTAAGTTAATTAACTTTTCTTCAGCAGTTGTCAAAAGGGCAAACCTTTCAAATTTTTTTATAAAACTAGAAAGCTATCACAATGGAAGTTGTTAATATCTAACTCGAAGAAAAGCATTTTCAATAAGGCAGCATTTTCTACTCTTGCTGCCATTTTAATATTTTCCATATCTGTTAATAGTATATGGTCAGTCATTGCAATTACCCATGCACAAGTCTCTAAAGGCAAAATCTTTGTAATGTATGCTGCTTCACTAATAAAGACATTTGAGGAAATTATAGGACCAGCATTTCAAAAGGAAACTGGGTATCCATATCAAGGAGAAGCTAGAGGATCAGTACAAATTGCAAATATGATAATTGATGGGCTGAGGAAACCTGACTTCTTTGTCAGTGCAGGCACAATTCCAATAAAGAAGTTGATGAACAATACAAGTACTCCTTTTGCAGAATGGTTAGTGAAGTTTGCATCTGCTGAAATGGTAATCTCTTATTCATCTAATAGCCGCTTTTATAATGATCTAGAACAAGCAAGAACTGGACATATATCATGGCATGAAGTTTTATCTAAACCAGGTTTTAAGTTTGGAAGAACTGATCCTGAATTAGACCCAAAAGGATACTATATGATCATAACTGCCAAACTAGCCAACCTATATTATAACAATTCAGGAATCAAGCAAAAGATCTTGGGAGAGGATAGGAATGCAAAACAGATCTTCCCAGAAGAAATACTCAAGACCATTTTAGAACAAGGACAGTTGGATGCAGTAGCATCATACAAACATGAAGCAATAGCTAGAGGACTTCCATACATTTCGCTACCTGCTCAGATTAACTTAGGAGATCTAACATTTGCTGATTTTTATAGAAAAGCATCATATATCCTAGAGAGTAGCAGCCAAACAGTTTTTGGTGAACCAATCTATTTTTCATTTACCACCCCTATTACTGTAAAGAATATAGATGGGGCTATTTCTTTTGGTAATTTTATACTATCAGATAACGGTAAAAGTATTCTACAAGAAGAAGGATTAAATCCAATTAAACCTGCAGCTGAGGGTAATATATCGAATATTCCTTCTTCTCTAAGGAGTATGATAGAAGAAGAAAGACAAGTAAAAGAAGCAACAGTATTGTAGTAGCAACAGTAAAGTAGCACGATAACAAAAATGAAATCTCAAGGATTTAATATTGCAATACTGATCTTATCTATAATAACTGTAGCATATATTATCTATCCTCTTATTACTATCCTTAGTTTTGCAGAACCTACAATAATATTAGACTCTTTATCAAGACCTCAAGTTTGGAATGCATTCATCATAAGCTTAGTTTCAGCAACAATTTCTACATCTGTTTTAGCTTTATTTGGAATACCTTTTGCCTATTTCCTAGCAAGATATACTAATTTTCCTGGTAAGTTTGTACTGAGAGTTATAGTTATCATTCCATTAGTTCTACCTCCACTTGCAAGTGGTGCTCTTCTATTGGGTGTATTTGGCCCTAACTCTCCTTTAGTAAAATCTTTTCCTGGAGTTGAATTTACGCAGTCTATACTTGGAATTATAATAGCTCAAATCTACGTATCTTCTCCATTTATGATTCTTGCAAGTCAAGCAGCATTTGAATCAGTTGATGAATCATACGAGAAGATTGCAAGAGTACTTGGTAAAAACAGATTAGAGACCTTCTTTAGGATTTCACTTCCATTAGCCAAAACTGGAATAATAATAGGTATCATTATGTCATGGGTTAGAGCTGTAGGAGAGCTTGGTGCAACAATGATGATGGCATATAACCCTCATACAATCTCAATTCAAATCTTTGAGGATAATGCAATTGGTGGATTAAGACAGGCTACTTCAGGTATAATTCTAGTCATCGTCTTAGCTATCTTGGTTGTAATCATATTTTATATGACAACAACTAAAGGACAACAAATACTTGGCTTGGGTAAAGTTAGCTAGCACTAGTAGTGGTGAGCAATAGGAACTGGTATTAGAACTTGTAAATCTCTCTAAGAAGTATATTAGTGGTTTCAAGCTTGGACCTCTAAACTTGAAAATAAATGATAATGAGATTTTGGTTATGATTGGACCAACAGGAAGTGGCAAAACCACGTTGCTTAATCTGACTGCAGGATTGCTAAAGCCTGATCAGGGTTCTATTATCATAGATGGATTAGATATAACAAATAAGCCTGTAGAATCCAGAGGACTAGGTTATACGTTTCAAAGCCCAAGTCTATTTCCACATCTAAATGTCTATGAAAATATTGTATTTGGCCTTGATAAAAAGAGCAAAAAAGAAAATAATATTCAGATTATGAACTTCTTAAAGGATCTTGGTATATCACATTTGATTAATAGACGCATTCAAGGATTAAGTGGAGGAGAAATGCAAAAGGTTTCTTTGGCTAGAATGCTTGTAACGAAACCCAAGGCTATGTTGATGGATGAGCCCCTCGCTCACCTTGATAACCCTACTAAAAGAAGACTCAGGTTGGACCTTAGAAGAGTTCTCAAGACCCAAAGAGTACCAGTAATATATGTAACCCATTTTGAAGAAGATGTATATGCTCTTGCTGACTCTGTCTCTACACTGCACAATGGAGCAATAGAGTATACAGACAAACTTGAATCTGTCTTATTAAATCCAAGCTTCTCTTCTTCTTCTTCTTTTTATTCTTCTTCATCCTTCTTGTCTAATGTCTCTACTGGTAGCAACTATCTGGAAGGGAAAGTTGTACGTTCACATGCAGGTGTCACTATTTTCAGTATTGGTTCACATTTACTTGAGACATTAGGAAACTATAGAGTTGGCTCTAAAGTAGGAATATTGCTCAGACCAGAAGATATCATTCTGTCAAAGGAAAATGTAAATACAAGTGCACGAAATGTTGTAAGAGCTAAAATAATCAATATTACTAAACAGCATAACGAGTTGGGGATAGTAGATATACATTTACTTATAGACAAATTTCGTATTACAGCAAGGATTACAGAGGAATCTAGAACTGTACTTGGAATAAGGAAGGGCGACTATGTTTTTGCAATATTCAAGGCTTCTTCTCCTCAAGTTGTTAGAGAAGAATGATGTAAACTTTCTATCTTTCCTAGAACACCCAGAAGCTAAGAGGCATTATTAGGACAAAATATTGCTGTTAGGGTCCGGTAGCATCAAGACCCTTCTCCTTTATATGCTAACTAATTATTCTGTGGGATTAGGTCCCTGCATGTATACGGGTTCTGCTACTTTTCTTATTTAGCTTTTTCTTCAGCGACATATGGGTTAGTTAGAACCCAGAATATGGAAAATGACGTGATAATCGGGTTCGGTTAACCGCTAAATAAGACACAACGGTTTAAATCCGGTATACCCATCTTCTTCCTTTTTTCTTGAGGCTATGACTATGCTGCTTTGTAGCGCTAAAGAGCAGAATATAGATAATGGTAAAAATCACGGGGGAACTAACCATCATCTTTCAAAAAGGAGAGAATAATGTAACATTAACAAAGGAATTTGTTCTTGCTATTATAACATCCTACTGTCGAAGATAATATGTAGAATCTGTGGTCACAAAAAGCAATATCATTATGAGAGAGAACCAGCAAACGATAAACCATTGCCAGATATAGGATGCATTCAATGTAACAAAGAGTATCGTGCATGTATAGGATTCTCCAGGGAGATACAGTAAGTCATAAGATTTCATTGAGATTATCATGTGAGGCTGTGTATCCGTCATGGAAATTCTTATTGTTCAGATTTTCCTTTTTCAACAATTATCTTTCTGACAATCTTGCCTGTCGGGGTCCTTGGCAGCTCATATACAAGCTTAATTTCTTTAGGGCTTGCAAACTTACCAATACCATTTTCAATACACCGTATAATTTCTTGTCTTAACCTAATTATGCCTTTTATATTCCTGGTACATTTTTCATATTCCTTTTTCAGGATCACGTGAACAACTATCGACTGTCCTTTCAGTCTATCGGGTACTCCTATTGCCATAGCTTCTGCTACCGCAGGATGGGCAGTGATAGCAGCCTCAATTTCAATACTTCCAATTCTATGTCCAGAAACTTTGATTACGTCATCTGCTCTTCCCAAGATATACCAGAATCCGTCAGAATCAATGGATACAACATCACCGTGGTACCAGATATTCTTATATTTTGACCAATATAGTTCGTTAAACTTTTCATGGTCTTTCAAAATTCCCCTTGTCATGGAGGGCCATGGTTTCCTAATAACAAGATAGCCTTGCTTAGCTGATTTACCTTCGTCATCAAATATATCTGCATCGAAACCAGGGACAGGAAATCCCACTGTACAAGGTTTGAGGGGCATGAATGGTACACAACTGACAATAGCTCCTCCTATTTCTGTTCCACCTGACAAGTTAATTATTGGACATTGTTTTTTTCCAACATTCTCAAAATACCATATCCACGCTTCCTTGTTTATTACTTCTCCAGTCGTAGCCAAGATTCTCAACGAAGATAAGTTGTAATTGTCCAGATTAGTATTATTATTCATAAAAAGCCTTATTGCTGTTGGTGCAACACCGAATATTGTTACATTATGTTTTGATATAAGTTTGCACCATGTATCCAACTCAGGATAATCCAATGCATCATCATAGACTAACGCAGTTCCACCAATCATAGAACTGCCATATACAACCCACGTCTGTCCAGTAATCCAACCAATATCTGCATACCAAAATAATACATCATTTGTTTTCATATCAATTAAATAAGCCGTCTGCTGCGCGGCAACTATCATAAAGCCTCCATGAGTCTGTATCGTTCCTTTTGGCTTACCAGTTGTGCCCGATGTGTACAAAATAAAGAGAGAATCTTCTGAATCCATAGGTTCTGTTTTACAATGCTGTCCTTGCAACCTTGAATTTCTGACAAATTTTTCGTAACTGAACACTCTACTACTATCAAATTCCACAGACCTGTTTTTTTCTAATTCTTCATTTTCTTCAACTACAATTATTTTAGAGATGTCCGTATTTTTTAGGAGTGGCATCCATTGTTTTCTAAGGTCGATAGATACAGAACGACGCTGCATTTTATTTGCAGTAATTAGCATCTTGGCTCCAGCATCATTAAGACGAGAATGTAACGCCTGAGCATTAAACCCTGAAAAAATAGTCGTATGAATAGCACCAATCTTAGAACAAGCAAAGATTGCAAATAGTGCCTCAGGGATTAAAGGCATGTATATACCAACAATATCTCCTTTCTTAATACCTGCATCTTTTAATGCACACGAAAGCAGATTTACCTCATAGGCAAGTTCTTTATATGAAACCCTTCTTGTGGTTCCTTTCGCATTTTCAAAAATATATGCGATCTTATTTGGTTGACTTTTTAC
>DASTUU010000073.1:0-5444 GCA_035759485.1 Nitrososphaeraceae archaeon | reverse complement strand
TGATGAGGCTGTCAAGAATTACAGGAAAGTTTTGAATGCTAACAATATAGAAGTTGAAGTCGTTGGAAATGAGAAAGTGAGAGTTGCCATGATAAATCTAGAAGATACTAGAATTGAACTAATGGAACCAACAGAGGGTACCAGCACTATATCAAAGTATCTAAAGGAACATGGTGAAGGAATACATCACATTGCGATAACTGCAGATGATATAGAAAATGACGTATCTAGGGCGTTAGGAAATGGGATGAAGATTCTAGGGCAGTTAAGGCCAGGATCTTACGGAAGAAAAATTACGTTCATACATCCAAAATCATTGAATGGCGTATTACTGGAATTATGTGAATCACCCCAAAGTAAAGACTCAAGACCAAAATACGATTCCATTACTTAGTAACTGCAGAATTCGAAGATCAAATGCAAGAGCTACTATATACGTGCTTCTGCTTTAAATTTTGATGATGGATCCACATTTGATACATTTAACCAAGATTGACTCTCCCATCCGTTCAAGTTTTTCAAATTTTTTAGACGCGCAGTTAGGACAAATGGGACACCGACGTACAGGTTTACTCATGATGCAGATAAGGGCGGCCAGACATTTGCATATTCTCGGCTAACTATGTACCTCTAAGTCCTGAGCTTTGTTGGTTTGCCTGCATAACCAACATTGGTTTTCTTGTTTTGCCACTTGTTATTAGATGATGTACCTTTCTGCAGATGAGGTAGATTGCGGTACTCAAGATTTTCATGGTTTCCTATTTTTTTTATGCGGTTAATACCATCTATGCTGCAGATGATATCGAAAACGGACTTAGAAACTAGATTACTCCATTTTTGGCCACGCAGGATTCTATGTCGAATGTAGGTACCGTTGTAACACTTCTTCCTTACAAACCTGGGACTTCTTACTTCTAAATGAGAAGAGGCGAGGGAGACGACTAGTCGATTACCAGAGTATATGATATCAAATGGAGGCAACATAGAAATTAACATGGGAAACCACATTGCATTATTCTCTATATCAACAAGAGGTATGATAATGATTTTTGAAACATCGACCCCTCCTTCAATTAGCGACTTACGTATCATTAGTATTCTTTCACCCGCGGTAAAGGGATTCGTAAAGGTATAGTTCAGTTGTGCGCTACCCACTACAATTAGTACTTCGTTGCACTCTCTGAGGATTTGCCTTATGAGTAGCAAATGTCCGTTATGAAATGGCTGGAATCTACCGATCACGACACCCCTGTGAATAGCCTTTCTTAACATTTACTCCTCATTTTTATTTACGCTTCTATGTCGGTTTGGATAAGAAGCAGATGGTATTTCATTCTGGTCATACTTTTATAATCAATAAAAAGGACAGAAGCTGGATATCATGAAAGATTTTCTTAGACATTTCATCTAGTGTGTTTCCAAGTATCAATAAATCTACCCCGCTTGATATGATCTCAATTATTACGTTGTATTTTTGTTTTCCTATCTAATTCTTTGTACTTAGGTTTCACTGCGTGCATTGCTGTGGAATTTTCAACTATATGTCAAAGATTTGATAACATTTGTTATATTTATAACCTCTCATGAAGTTAATACCTGTTATTATAATTGAAAGGCAAAGTTGCCAAGACCGGCTCCGCAGCACAAGGTGAATTATCCTTTCTTTGGGCACGGGACCACATGGGAATAGTTGCAAAAATTCGGGAAAAAAATGTAATCCGACAGCCTCTAGCTGGCTATAGGCTGGGTTTCTGTTTACATATAACCAAGGAGACCGCTGTTCTGTTGACGGCAGCAAAGGACCTCGGGGCCGAAGTCGCTGCCTGCCCTGCTAACCCTTTATCTACACAAGATAACATAGCTGCCTTTCTCTCTGTACAAGGAGTACTAACTTATGCTTGGCGCGGACAAAGTGATGAAGAATACAATGAGTGCTTAATGGATGTCCTAAGGTTTAATCCACAGATTATTACCGATGACGGCGCGGAATTGCACATTCAAGCGAACAACCTTGCATGGAAAGGCATACTTGGCGGGACAGAGGAGACTACTACTGGAATAACGCGCTTAAGAACGCTCCAGGAAAAAAAGTCTCTTCTGTATCCTGTAGTGGGTGTAAATGATGCTCTTACCAAGTACCTATTCGATAATAGGTTTGGGACTGGCCAGAGTACGCTCGATGGACTAATAAGGGCTACAGGACTTCTACTTGCAGGAAAAAATGTTGTTGTATGCGGATATGGTTGGGTAGGAAAAGGTGTAGCCACCAGGGCCAGAGGGATGGGCGCCATAGTGACGATAACTGAGACTGATTGTATAAGGGCCCTTGAGGCATATATGGATGGCTACGAGATAAGAAGGCTAACCGATGTAGCGGGCGCTGGCGATGTGTTTATTACTTGTACAGGGCAAACTACAGTAATTAGAGCAGAACATATCCTAAAAATGAAGTCAGGCGCGATTTTAGCCAACGCTGGACATTTCGATGTCGAAATAGATGTTAATTACCTTTATGGGCAAGACCCCACCCCGTCATCCGTTAGGAAAGATGTAGACTCATTTTGCATCGGGGATAAGAAAATATATCTCATAGGAAAAGGCCGGGTGATAAATCTGGTGAGCGGGGAGGGCCATCCTCCGGAAGTTATGTCTTTATCTTTTGCTAACCAACTCTTGTCAATTCTATTTATCGCCAAATTCCACAACAAGCTACAAAATAGGTTATACAAAGTTCCATGCCATATAGATAAGACTGTTGCTAGATATGCTATTGAAGTCATGGGAATAAAAATAGACAAACTTACAAGACAACAGAAAGCTTACAAAAATTCCGTTTGACCTGCTTACCTGCTTTAAAGAGCTGTAATAGTAATCTACTTCCTATGTCATAAAATATAAAATACGATAGAACCCAACACAATAGGAAAATGGCATTGCATAAAGTGGGCCGCAGGGATGAGATTCGAGAAAATAAGGGAAAGGAGGTTAAAATAAAAAATGCTAGACTTGCAATATTTAATATTAAAGGAAAGTACTACGCGCTAGATGCCTTATGCAGACATCAGGATGGATCTCTTGCGCCAGGGCGAGTTGACGGCGAGGTGGTAGAGTGCCCATTACATTCCTGGCATTATAATGTTAAAACAGGCGAGCTGCTGGATTATCTTAAAGGAGTTAAGTTGGCAACCTATAAGGTAATTGTCGATGGAAATGATCTCTATGTAGACCTATAGTGTAGAGAAGATTAGACAGAAACAAACCTAAGATGATAGATAACAGGCTATGAAGCTACATAATACACTTTCGAACCGTATAGAAGATTTACATCCTGTCAGCGGTATTGTAAGAATGTATGTTTGTGGCATCACGGTTTATGACCATTCACACATTGGCCACGCTAGGACTATAATATTCTTTGATGTTCTGCGCCGATACTTGTTGTTTAAGAGGTATAAAGTGAAATATGTCCAGAATTTCACAGATATAGATGATAAAATAATAAATAGAGCGAAAAAGGAGGGCGTCAGGCCAGAAGAAATAGCAAAAAAATATATCAATGAATACTTTTTGGATTTTGATTCTCTCCACGTTCTGCGGGCTGACATATATCCTCTCGCAACGGAGCATATTGAGGACATAATTAATTTTATCGAGATCTTGATGAAAAAAGGTTCTGCTTATGTCTCCCCTAACGGAGTTTACTTCCATGTCCGTGCTTTTGACAATTATGGCAAGTTATCAAAGAAGACAATTGAAGAACTAGAAGCAGGATCGAGAATCGAAGTAGATCCGCTAAAGCGTGATCCACTAGACTTTGCGCTATGGAAATTTTATTCAGACCAGCCAAACTGGACTAGTCCTTGGGGTAAGGGTAGACCCGGATGGCACATTGAGTGTTCTGTTATGGCATCAAAGTATTTGGGGGATTCGTTTGATATACATGGCGGAGGTAGCGATTTAATCTTTCCTCATCATGAAAACGAGATCGCACAATCTGAATCGATATCCAGAAGGGAAATGGCTAGATGTTGGCTACATGTCGGAATGGTCAGTATTAATGCTGAGAAAATGTCTAAATCTATTGGAAATATTATTTCCATCGCCGAAGCAAAACATAGATGGGGAACAAACTCCATCAGAATTTATTCTATCTCTGGACATTATTCCAAACCTATTGACTACGACGACTCGCTGCTGATAGCCTGTCTCCACAAATGGAGACAGGTCGAAGTTTGTGCCTATGAACTCCGATTCGCCGTAGGATCAGGAGGAAATATAGAGGAAATCAAAAGGCTATGTAGGGAATCCAGAAGTGCATTTGAATTAGCAATGGAGGACGATATGAACACCGCTTTGGCACTGAGCATATTTATGAAATTTGTTCATGTTATAAACAGATTTGCGGCGAATGAAGAACTAACTAAAGATATGTCTCAAATAGCAATGAACCAGTTTAACGAGTTCCTATATGTTCTGGGCCTGAAAGTGGCCGAGCCAGCTGAATCAGAAACATTGCAGATAGAAGCTCTCATGGAAGAGCGAAATAGGTTGAGGCAGGAGCGAAAATTCAGTGACTCCGATAACATCAGAAAAAGACTCAATGAGGAATACTCTGTTAGGTTAATCGATCATAAGAAGAGGACGATATGGATGAAAATTGAGGATTCATTAAAATAGAGTGGGAAATATAATATGTCCCCATTTGCAGGTTTTCGGAATATTAAAATATATTCTAGGAGTGTTTAAGATAATGTGAGACACGCCTATGGAGACCATTAGGAGTTGTGCCTTATGTGGAACCTCACTGCCCGCAGAGGACAGCATACATATTTGCAGTGAATGCATTAAAGTTGCTGATTGTTGTAACGGACTAGAGGAGCTTTGAGAAAGATCCTGAAGGTGATACTACTATTCTACCATTTTCAATGTATCAGAAAGTGTAATTATTCCATTTACTGCCCCCTTTTCGCTTACCAGGACACATTTTGAAAATCTTACTAACGGTATAATCGCCTTGGCCGGCACGCCTTCGTCCACTACTGGAGGAGGAGGATCCATCATTACAGATATTAGCATTTTGCTAAGTTGCTGCTCTTCCTTCTCTATCATGCTTTTTGCCAATCCATCCTCACTAATAAGACCTATCACTCTGCTTCCGTCAAAAACTGGAACTTGACTTATAGAGTTGCTTCTCATTTTGCTAATGGCCGTATGGAGAGATTCATTTTTTTGTACAGAAATCAATCCATGACTGCAAATATCTATTGCTTTTAAAGAATGCTGTTGCTCTAATGATGTTAGTATTTCGAATATCCTTTTTGCGGTATCATAGCTTGGTTTACATCTTCCACATTCGATTTGATTGATCATGGATGTGCTAATTCCGGTAAGGTCTGCGAGTTTTCTCTGCGTAATCCCTAATCTCCTTCTGGTTTGCTTTATGT
>DASTUU010000072.1:0-13808 GCA_035759485.1 Nitrososphaeraceae archaeon | reverse complement strand
TCTTATGCCATTAATCACAGTACTGGCTATAGTTCTTTTCTTTATCGGTTTGACTAGTATGCTATCGAATTCCGCGGCCAGAGAAGGGGTGCGGGACATTGGACCACAAGCCAATTTATTGATCCCAGGTCTAAATCCATTGCTTCCTTGGACGTATGGCTGGATCGCTCTTGTAATTACGATAGTTATTCATGAAGCAGGACATGGAATAGTAGCCAGAGTTTATAATGCTAAAGTGGAATCCACGGGATTGGTTCTTTTTCTGATATTTCCAATTGGTGCGTTTGTAAATATTCAGAGAGAAGAATTAGAAAAGACTTCTCTTAGACATAAATGTTCAATTTTGACGGCAGGTCCACTCAATAACATGATTCTTGCCGCAGCGTCTTTAATTGCTCTTTATTTTGTTATATCTACACTCAATCCATTACCAGGACTTGACGAGAGCCCCCATGTCCTAGTAGGAGAGGTTCGACATGGATCACTTGCTGAGCAGCTTGGGATTACCCAAAGATCAATAATACAATCGATAGATGGACAAGAAATAAAGAATCTAAACGACGTAGGCGAAGTTCTTCGTGCAAGTGAGGGAAATGATATTGAAGTCATATGGAAAGATGCTAGAGGGAACGTTCTGACTGAATCTGGACGCAATGAAAACGGCTTACTGGGAGTAACTATCATTGGAATGGGATCTCCTTCTGACGCATTGAATAATTACAAGAGAGCTTTCCTAGATCCTAGAGGATACCTCTTACTGCTTACCCCCCCTACCTTACAGGGGCCTTTTCCTGCACCGTATTCTGACTCGATGGCGTCAAAATACGGCTCAAATTTGTTTGGATCCTATTTTCCAGTGATCTCTAATTTGCTATTTTGGTTATGGTTTATCAATTTTAACGTTGGGATATTCAATGCATTACCTATAGGTCCTTTTGATGGGGGTCAGCTGTATGGATCTCTTATCGAGAACAAGCTGAGATCGATGGGAAAAAAACTTAATCCATCGACCGTAAATAGTGCGATAACCCTTATTTTTATTGCAATAGTAATTATGCTTATTGCAGGGCCCTACTTATTACGGTAGCAAAACGATTTAATTTTTAGAAGCATAATGGGGTATCATAAATTACAAATATTACCCTTGCGTCAGTAATGATAATCTAGTCATTAAATTAAGGAAACATCATCTACAACTTGATTCTGAAATTGAGTTTTTTTTGTTTTAGTCAGAAGACTTAAACAGCATAATATATTTTTATTAGGACGGCATAGCAATTGTTATTTTTTACCTACAATATGAATAATGAATATGCTGTCACATGGCGTCAAAATAAGCTAAGCTCATTGCTAATTCCCGTATTTTGGATACCATTGAGAATATGAGAACCATATTATATTGGGACTAATGCTAAACAATATACTAAAAAGTAACTTCTAGCAATACCAATCTTTATGTCAGTTGATGTTACCAATCTAGAGAGAGTTATTAGCTCAGAATTAAAACTTTCAACTAATGAATCTAAAATCTTTCTTCTTATAGTGAAAAATGGTAAGTTGACAGCAGAACAGATATCTGACACCCTGCGGATAACTATAACAGAGGCACGAAGAGCTGCTGACTCCCTAGTAAAAAAAGGAATGTTAATTGAAATTTCTTTGGCGCAATATGAATCGCTACATCCAAGATTCGCTGCATCAAACAGATACAGAATACTCTGTGAAGAGGAGAATGTCGAATTTAAAAAGAATATTAGGGTAGATAACATTGGGCTTGCATTGGAGAGTCATTATGAAAATGCAAGGACTAAATAATCTTAGCTAATTGATAACTGTGTTGTAAATAATAATGTCAGAGAATGAGGCCGACGATAAGGTAGTCTATTTTGGGGTAACTAACATAAATGAAAATCAGAAGACTATAGGTGCGGTAGATGTATGGCGCAGTGTTATAACTAAGGAGTTATTCTGTGAGGAAAAAAGATTAGGGATCTTAGATATAGTCGAGTTTATTGGTATGCCCAGGATAGAACAAGGCAAAAAATGGGCCGTGGCAGTTAGCAGGAAAATAAAAGGAAGAGACAGATGGAAATTGGTTAAGCTGATCAGCCACGGGAAAATGCAGTTTTCTACATCTGAATATAATACTGTTATAGTCGAGGTAGACAACTATAGGATTATTGATCCAGAATGGTGGTCATTTTTGGTAGAAAGAAATGTAAATCGTAACATAGAGATAACGGAGGAAGCAAATATAAAATGACTCTCGCATTCAATGGAGGCAGAAACGATGATTCAATTGACGTTTATGTCAATAATGTAATGGGTACAGAAATCGCAAGCAAGCTATCTGGTTATTTTGTCATTAAAGGTGAAAGAACGTTTAGATTCAGAGCAATCGCATTTGGCAGAATAGGGGGACACAACATTAATCTATCTATTTCTAAAAGGACGTTTCAGGCTATAAAGAAAATGAATATGGATCCAGAATGGGTAACGCTGAAAGTTCAAAGAAAGTTAATCGAGGGGGACATCTCAATAATGGATTCCCATAAAGGTAAAAGTTAGGTGTGGATTGGTTATATGAGAGCACCTTCTAACGCATTGGAACAATTGCATACGTCTCTCTCTGCAGGTATGTTATTAAACAATTCTAATAGTATCTTTTTTGTTCTTTCTATATTCCCGCGTAGTATTTCCAGGACAGCTTTAGTGCTTACGGGAGAATCTGACCATACATCATAGTCTGTGATCATTGCAATTGAGACGTAACATAATTGTGCTTCTCTTGCAAGTACGCATTCTGGTACAAGTGTCATTCCTATTACATCAGCTTTCAAAGTATCTTTGAAAAATAAAGACTCTGCCCTTGTGGAAAATCTGGGTCCTTCAATACAAAGATAGGTGCCAGCTCCATGGAGTTCATAGTTCAATTTCTTAGCACATTTTATTGTAATTTGTCGCAACTCGGGACAGAAAGGTTCCGCAGTTGATATGTGACAAATTTGCCCGCCATCGAAATAAGTATAGTCCCTCTGTTTTGTAAAATCAATGAATTGATCTGATACTACTATATCGCCTGGTCTGTATTCTTTCTTTAAGCTTCCTACAACCGAAGGAGACAGAATTCTGGTTACACCCAGCTCCTTCAGAGCCCAAATATTTGCACGGCCATTTATCTTATGGGGTGGGATTGTATGCTTCTTACCGTGTCTTGGTATAAAAGCAATTTGCCTTCCGGAGTACTCACCAAGCGTTATCAGATCAGAAGGTTTTCCGTATGGAGTTTCAACCTTGACTTGCCTGACATTTTCGAAAAAGTTAGGGTCATATAATCCTGTCCCTCCTATGATTCCAATTTCTGCACTATACTGATTTGGCATTATTAGTAAACCACCAGAGAGTGCACTTTGTATCCCAATTCCCTAATCTTCCTTGCGCCTCCAATGCTTGCTAGTTCTATAACAAATGCAAATCCAACAATTTTCCCTCCTAATTGCAATACCAGTCGCTCTGCCGCTATGGCTGTCCCTCCGGTTGCTATAAGATCATCGGCTATGAGCACCCTTTGTCCTTTTCGAATTGATTCTTTTTGGATTTCCATTATAGAGTTACCGTACTCGATATCATACGGTTGTTTTAGAGTTTGACCAGGAAGCTTCCCTGCTTTCCGAACTAAAATGAGTCCTTTACCGATGGTCAATGCCAAAGCCGTCGCAATAACAAATCCTCTAGATTCTATTCCCGCAATGCAGTCTATATTGGATTCGGGTATTCGACGACAAAATTCTTCAGAGATATAGTTCAGCGCCTCATAGTTGCCAAAAACAGGATTAATGTCTCTAAATATGACACCTTTCTTTGGAAAGTCGGGGAAAGTTTTGATTATCTTGGCTAGGTCTAGATTCTTGGTGCTCATAATAATAAAGGATGGCTATGTCATAAAAAAGATTGTGAAAAGATGGTCTTCAAGAAGCTTTGATGAAAGGAGAGCCATAACTAGAAATAAATGAGAAAGGGTATGGTTTAGTGGATAAGAGTCGCCATGCAGCGTTCCAGATATGGGATAACTCAAAGGCAGTGTGGTTCAGCTCTACACATGGTTTTTACTTCATTAGATTATATTGTAAATTCTGTTTATGCCTCTGGATATATTGCCCTAACTAATGCAATCATCTTGTCATTTCATTGCACTATGGAAATATTTCGAGGATTAAAATAGTCATTATAATATCTCAAATATTCAATGCCGAGATAAACTACATTATTTTAGGATGTAAATATAACATAACAAAATGTTACTATGATATCGTAACAACATGATATTATCGGTTACATTCATATACCTAGCGCTGCGCAGTGCACCACAACATTATTCTCACCACTTAATCGTTTAGAAGCCTCTCCCCAGATATGTATATACCTGCATATTGAGAAAAGACTATCACGGGGTGCAACCGTGAACAAATCTCTACTGTCTTCTGATCTGAGCTTGTACACTATTACATTTTGATTTACCTTCGAGGAATGTTCAATATTTGCTATTCGAGTAGCAATTTGTGCTACAAGCATATCTAGGTAGTCAGAATTACCACTGATTGGCCATTGAGTTATAATAGGCAGACACATTCCTATTCCTAGCTATTTTAAATAATCTGATTTTCCAACTCCATTAACTTTTTATAAGATTTCTAAGAAGATATAAATAATATCGCAGTTATATTTACTTATTATGCCTATTACAAATGGGGCCGAATATATTGAAAGCCTCAGAGGGAGAGATATGAAGGTATATTTGTTTGGCGAACTTATAAAGGAACCTGTAGATCATCCAATGATTAGGCCATCGATTAATGCAGTTGCCGAGACATACGATATTGCGAATAATGAACCAGAATTAGCGTCTTCTCATTCTTCTCTTACAGGTATGAAAGTTAATAGATTTCTGCATATAGCTGAAAGTGCAGAGGACTTAGTAAACCAGAATAAAATGCAAAGAAAGCTTGGTCAGATTACGGGTACGTGTTTTCAACGTTGCGTCGGGATGGATGCCCTCAATTCTCTCTATTCGACAACCTTTGAGATTGATGGCAAATATGGTACTATATATCATGAACGTCTTGTTGACTTCATAAAGAAGATTCAGACTGAGAATTTGGTTATAGGGGGTGCAATGACAGATGTTAAGGGAGATCGAAGTCTTTCTCCTTCTCAGCAAGCCGATCCAGATCTTTTTGTCCATGTTATAGAGAGAGATGAAAAGGGAGTGTACATCAAGGGTGCCAAGGCACATCAGACAGGTTGCATTAATTCCCATTGGATAATGGTTATGCCTACTATGCGTCTTAGACAAGAAGATAAAGAATACGGCATTGTTGGCGCTGTGCCCGCTGATGCTAAAGGTATCACCTACATTTATGGCAGGCAATCTTGTGACACCAGGAGCATGGAATCTGGAGACTTGGATGCGGGTAATGCGAAGTTCTCTGGACAAGAAGCGATGATAATCTTTGATAATGTCTTTATTCCAAACGAACTGATCTTCATGGATGGCGAAGTGGAATTTGCATCTATGTTAGTGGAACGTTTTACATGTTATCATAGAAGAAGCTATGTGTGTAAAACTGGCCTTGGAGATGTTTTGGTTGGCGCAGCAGCGGCAATCGCAGATTATAATGGTGTGGCTAATGCATCACATATTAAAGACAAACTTGTTGAGATGACACATCTTAATGAAACGATATTTGCTGCGGGTATTGCTTCCTCTTACCAAGCCCACAAAACAGCTGCTGGCAATTATCAAAATGATGACATGTTGGCGAATGTTTGCAAGCATAATGTTACAAGATTTCCCTACGAAATAGGCAGGCTGGCGCAAGACATTGCAGGTGGACTGATGGTCACAATGCCATCAGAAAGAGATTTCAGAAGCCCGGAAACCGGTCCTCTATTAGAAAAATATCTGAAGGGAAGAAAGGGAGTATCAACAGAGAATAGAGTAAGGATACTGAGACTCATCGAAAATATGACACTAGGCAGGAATGCTGTCGGTTATCTCACAGAATCTATGCACGGCGCGGGGTCTCCGCAGGCTCAGAGAATCCAAATTGCTCGTCAAATGCAGCTGGAGTACAAAAAAAAGTTGGCAAAGAATCTAGCAAGTATAGAGGAAGGCGAAGCTAGTGAGCTTAGTCAGGAGCAATCTGAATATTTTGACAAAATTTTTGGCAAAACTTAGGTTTTCATCCAATCAGTGCAAAACGAATAATTATGAGTTAGCCTTCTTACTTTATCATATCAGAGGTTTGACTCTTTAATGGGAGACTGGACGGATCTTAAAGATTTGGCAGGTAAGAGTCTTAGAATCATTACTAATAATGGAAGAGACGGCATAGTCCAATCGAAGCTCTGGAAAGAACTGGATCTTAATAGCAGAGATGGCTCTCGTGTGGCTGTTTCCCTTGAAAAGCGTTCCCTCATCAGAAGAGTAAAATTTTTTGACAACGGCCGCTGGACATATCGACTTCTTCCTACTAAATTGCCCATTAGTATGGATTGTATCGAATCTGCTCCTTGCCTCAGTTGTCCTGTTGAGCACATGTGTTCAACTGACAGTCCATATAGCCCGCATAATTGCAGCTTGGTTGAGGACTGGATTACTGTATCATTTCAGGATAGATCACAAATTAGGCCAAGAATTCAAGACAATATACCTAAAGAATCTAAAGTAGTTCTGTCTGAAAAACCAAAGAGGGCATTTAAAGCACTCAAGAATAATAGAAAATCCAAGAAAAAAGATACAAAAAGAAGGCATAGAAAAAATGAGTCCTAGTTTAGACGAGACCTACTGTTTTCGTCATTTCGAACTGTCTTGTATACTTCGGATCATGAGGATAAGAACCTCGGAATGCATAGCACAACAAGTAGTATGACGTGAATAAAGAAGGATAACGGAATTCCAATAAGATCTAGTGAAAGGTAATTATTATTAAATGAAATTAATTGATGCCAAAAAAGATCATTACCGTAAGCTATCAAAGGAGGAAGGATATAGAAGCAGATCCGCATACAAGCTAATTCAATTGAATGAGTCATATCATATCTTAAAGCCAGGAAGCACCATAGTGGATGTTGGATGCGCGCCAGGAGGCTGGCTTCAGGTGGCAAGAAAAGCTGTGAGCCACAGTGGAAAGGTTGTAGGAATCGATATCCAAAAAGTTGTGCAACTAGAGGGAGTGACAATTTTGCAAGGTGATATTGAGGATGCCCAAACAATTAATCTGATAGTCGAAACCCTCAATAGAAAGGCAAACACCCTCTTATCAGATGTTTCACCCAAGATTAGCGGTCTATGGAGTGTTGATCATGCCAGACAGATTTCGTTAAGCAAGAGTAGTATGAAAATTGCCACACAAATACTGGCTAAAGGTGGCAATGCTGTACTTAAGATATTTGAAGGAGAGCTTTTGAAGGAATTCACAGAAGAGGCCAAAGATGTCTTCAACAGAGTTCATATAACGAAACCAATTGCCAGTAGACAGCGAAGCAGTGAACTTTATATGGTCTGTTTTGGGTTTAAGCCTAACCATTAGAATGGACATATTATTGCACTACCATGGGTTTCTATCCTCTATCCAAATTCGGCGTCAACAGATACAAAGAATGAGTATTGTGACGTCAGCACTCATTTTCACTATAAAGAAGTCGTAGCTCTTCCAAGCTCAACTTCTCACCGGATTGTAACTTTTTCTTAGCGGACTCCTTCGCTTTGGAGATATTTGCAGTATAAACTGGTCGAGGACGGTCTTGTTTTTGCCTTCTTCTCGCCTCTGCTAGCAAGTCCAATTGTGCATTTACCTTTTCCAACTGCATGGATATTTGGTTGTATTGAGACAAACAATCTTCTCGTTTCTCGATAGCTTGATGCTTGGCATTGAATAAATTCTGAATTTTCTCCTTGCACTTGCAAATTTCTGTTCGTAGCTCCCGACCTTCACCATCTAATGTTCGAATCGACGTCTTGGTAACTTGGCATTGGCTCTCGAGCTGTTGGAGCTGCTCCTTGATCGCTCGGAATGCCCTAATCGCATCCACCTTCATGGATGCGTCCCTTATTATCGAAAGAATCTGATCTTTCTGCCGAGTGCTGCCATACTTTCCTCCGTCTATTAAGGATTGGTTAAATTGGGAAACATGCAATAGTGCCTCTTCCGTTTCTCTGGGTAGCCTATTTTGCATTATGCTCAGGAAATTTTTTGATTGACGGATCTTCTCACTAAGATCAAGCAAATCTGAATTAGCAGATTGAATACTCATTCTATACTGATTATATTTTACTATATACTCGCTAAGTTCTTTCTTTGTCTTCTGTATCTCCTGGTTGAGTCTAGGGAGCGTCTTTGCGTCAATATCTATCGTTCGCTGAGTGACTTCTCTTATTGATAATGAGAGGTTGCGTTTCATAAGCACCAAATCATTCCAGTTTAAAGATCCTATATTAGAAACTGCATTCTGGTCCAATCGAGGCAACCTATCTTCCTTAACTCAGTATGTAAAGTAACTTATGGAATAAAAATATATGGATTATTTGGTGCATTGTGCAATTGTTGGATCACCTATTGTCTCCTTACTAACTACAACTAGTATTATATGTAAATTTTCTCATGTCCCGACTGATGTGCCCCGCGTAAAGTTGGACCTATAAATTTAGCCACAAAAATTAGTCTTCAATTGGTTTACTCTAGTATTGATTGTTCAACAAAGTACGATCCAAGTGTTTGCTAAAGCCTATATATCCGCGGGGCTAGGAGAATCACAGAATATAATTCGGAATCAAAGATTGGAAAAAATGCGAAGTTGTACCAACGTTAAAGAAATCTTTTCTCGGCTTCAATTAATACCCGCTTTTGTCCGCAACGTCTTATACATTCCAACAGTTGTTTCTGAGCTCTCCCATCCCTTACTGCTTGCTGTGCAAGCTCAACCCCTTCTTTAAGGTTAGTAGATGACTGTCCGACAACCAAAGCGGCTGACGCGTTCAAAATTGCGATATCTTGTCTGTATTTGTCACCTATTCCATATATCACCCTCAACGTGTCTCGTATAGCTTCCTCCTTAGAATATACCACTAGATTTTCCAATCTGGCTAGTTCTAAACCTATTTCTCTAGGATGAAACCTAGTGCGTTTAATTTCATTGCCAGTTATTCTCGTAATATCATTTTCGCATGTATTAGAAAGCTCATCTAAGCCATCCTTTGAAGTGACTAACATTATATCTTTTAAATCTGACCCTTTCAATGAAAGTGTCAAAGTTTCGATTATTTTAGCATCAGGTGCCCCTATTATCTGACCACACAAATTAGTACATGGGTTGATTAACGGACCAATAACGTTAAATACAGTTCTTATTCCAATTGTTCTTCTAGCAGATGCAACATTCTGCATAGCTGGATGAAATTTTGGGGCATATAGAAAACCTAGCCCTGTTTGTTGTATTGCTTCAAGTATATCATCTACTGGACATTCTAAGTTGAATCCTATATATTCCATAAAATCTGCACTTCCACAAAGCCCTGAGGCTGACTTATTGCCATGCTTTGCTACCTTTGCTCCGGCTGAACTTGCGATGATTGCCGAAGCGGTACTAACATTAAATGTGTTTATTTGGCCACCGCCCGTTCCGCAGGTATCAATCAAGAATCCGTCAACTTTTGGAGTAATCTTAACTGCATACTTCTTTATTGTTTGCACAATGACATCGAATTCATGTGCTGTTTCCCCCTTCATCCTAAGCGCTACTAGAAATGAAGCGATAGATGCCTTTGATACTTTGCCCCGCAATATCAAACTTATTGCAAAAATTAGTTCGTCGTCATAAAGGTCTGCACCAGAGACTAACTTTTGGATTATCCGACTGAGATTTCCCATCGGAGGTTCATTTTTTTAATATAGAGATAAAGTTCTGAAATATCATTGGACCGTCAGTCGTCAAAACTGACTCAGGGTGGAATTGAATTCCTTCTATTGGATACTGTTTGTGTCTTACTCCCATTATTTCGCCATCATCAAGTGCCTTAGCTGTAACTTCAAGACAAAACGGAATATTATTTGGGTCGGCTACTAGAGAATGGTATCGAGTTGCTCTAAAAGGGTTGCTTATGTTTTCAAATAGTTTGCCAGACTGATATTCTATTGGGCTTGTTTTTCCATGTCTAATGTTCTTGGCATTTATTATACTACCTCCGAAGGCATTAACTATTCCCTCATGTCCCAGACAAACACCCAGGATAGGCGTTGTGGGACCTAAGTTAACGATAATATCTATGCAGTTTCCAAAGTATCTACGATCTGCGGGATGTCCTGGCCCAGGAGAAATAACAATTCCATCCGGGTTCATTTTCCTAGCTGAAGAAGAACCTATCCTGTCATTTCGTTCGACTAACGTCTGAATATTAAGTTCGCCCAATATCTGAACAATATTGTACACAAATGAATCATAGTTATCAATAACTAAAATCCTCAACAGTAGATATCCCTCTATACTTGGTTAAGAGTTTGAACTTAAAAACCTTCTAGGTAATACCTAAAGCGGAGCCGTAAATCAAAATCCATGGATTTGAATTAGAGTATATCTCCAAGTAGTACTGGCACTGGGACCAAGACAACAAATCGTATGTTTAGTATCTATTTTAGAGTTGTTTTTGCTAAAAAATATTATAACTAATCCGATGATAACACTTGTAAATACTCTCCATATTTCCTCTGACTATCCATGCCGCTCGCAAGCTATATTAAATGTTGAACATAACTTCAAACCAACTTCATCGTGATAGTATTTTGACCAAAGTGTTCATAAATGGTTATGGAAATATAGGTCGGAGGCTTGCTAGTGCAATTTCAGGCGACAAAGAAATCCAGCTTATCGGAATCGCAAAATACAGTGCTGATGAAAAAACACAAGAAGCCCTCCGGAATCACTTTAATATTTATGTTCCTGAAGAAAAAACCAAGGAATTCACAGATAAAGGGTATCGAGTCAACGGTACAGTCGAGGCAGCAGTACGGAATTGCGATATAGTGCTAGATGCTGCTAAAGAAGGGGGAGGATTCCTTAATAAGATCAAGTTGTACAGACCTCTCAAAAAGCCTGCAATATTCCAGGGAGGTGAAAACAGACATGGTACTTATTCGGTAGCAGATATGATCCACAACTCCAGGGTAAACTATGATAAAGCTAGAGGCCGGACCTATGTAATTCAAGGAAGTTGTAACGTTTCAGGAATGGGACGGATTATCCAGCCTATGATAGAAAGGTTCGGCGAAGAAATGACTCGATTTGACGTGACTCTGATCAGAAGATGGGCCGATCTTGAAGATTCCAAGCAGGTGAAGGATTCGATTGAGTGGGATCCCAATCCTCATCACCAGGATGACGTCAAGGATTTTATACCCGATGCAAATCTCTATGTGGATGCTTATAAGGTTCCCTCCAGAATGATGCATCTACACCAAATGTCGATAAGGTTCAAGAAAAAGCCACCAAGTAAGGACTCAATTGTTGAAACATTTAGAAAAGAGTTTGGAATCGCAATTTTGAATTCTGCTGCGGGCACTGCACAAGTCAGAAAAAAAGCTCTAGAATCGGGTTTTTCTCATGGAGACACGAACATGGTGCATATTCACCAAGAAGTTGTTAGGGTGGAAGGGGATACGGTAAAAATTCCCTACTCGGATGACCAGACTGGAATGGTAATCCCGGAAAACTATTTACTTTTGCAATCTATGGTTCGCAAACGCAGCAGACAAGATGCATTAGCCAAAGCCAATAGTCTATTTCAAATGGACTATAAGAAGAAGGTCTTGGAAGAAGAGTTCAAATGACCGTAATAAATAAGAGCCCTTTAAACTATTTGATCCATCCACCAAATAGTTTGGTGGGTCATTAAAGAAATCTGCTCAGACAGTCATTGAAATAAGAGCGACAGAATATTTAACTATAGTATATGCTCTCACTAAGGTAGTCTAGTGATAGATACACCGTTTTCGAAAGGCAATATAGGCTTACTTTTTTTCATCGCAATAATAGCGATTATCTTATCGGTTCTTTCTTATCAGTATTCTTCTCTGACTGCCAGTAAAATTGCAGGAATAGCCTCTGATGACGTTAGGTCAAATGCTAGGACAGAGGCATATCACTTATCACAAATATTAATTCATAGTATTAATTCGGTTACAAATAACCTAGTGGCCCTTACGAATTCTTTGCTAGTATTGAATTCTGAAAATCAAACTATTCAAATTCTCCTTGACAATGCACAGAACAGTACAGGTGAACTAACAGATGGCTATTATTTACTAAACTCCCATGGAAGAGTTACTTCTTCTAGTAATAATAGTGGCACGAAGTTAGAATTCAAAGGCGGTTTAGACCTTAGCAAAAAGGAATATTATCTGATCCCAAGCAACACAAAGCTTCCATATTATAGTACCGTTAAACAGTCTGTGGAAGGTCCTAAGATTTTTGTTTCCTTCCCTATCTTCAATAACAAGGACGATTTATTAGGAAATACTAATGACACCAATACGACGGTATCATTTAGAGGCGTAATTGTCACAGCCATTGATGTGGAGCGAGTAGGAAAATTTTTGCAGGACAAGCTCTCGCCAGAGCTTATAGGTAACGTGGGCCTAATGGATAATAATGGAATTTTTCTGTATGCCAGAAATGAATCTTTAATCGGCAAAAACTTCTTATCAAAGGACTTTCAATCTACCATCCCAGCAAACATTAAGGACTCGTATAATGATATATTAAGGATCTCGCTCGGCCCTGAAGCAGGCTCAAAGGATGTTGCCCTCGATGACAAAACAATTACGATCTCATACCAACCCATAATAATTGATGGAAAGCGACTCTGGACTCTGTACATAGGATCTCCTCACACCTTGACAAGCGACGTGGGTCTCTTGATAGATCAGCAGAAAAACTTCAGTACGCTTGTTGTCATGGTTATTGGAGCAATAGCTATCGGGATCGCATTTGTTATACTTTCCTGGAATAAGAGGCTCCAGACATCAGTAAGAAATAGGACCCTCGAGCTAAAGACGGCAAATGATTCGCTAACCAAATCAAATAGATTGCTTGCGGCCGCCAATGAGCAATTAAAAGTACACGACCGCATGCAAAAAGAATTCATAAATGTAGCGGCCCATGAATTGCGAACCCCCATCATGCCAATATTAGGAGATGCGCAATATATCGAACGTCAATTCAATAGTGAAGATCTGAGAATACAAATAGAAAAGGATCAAATTTCCTCTTTAATTCGAAATGCCAAGAGACTAGATAGGCTTGCTTCGGACATCTTAGATGTTACTAGGATTGAGAGTAAATCCTTAAAACTTCATAAAGAAAGGGTTAATCTAAAAGACGTGATATGCAGTAACCTTGCCGATGTAAAAAAATACGATAACGAGGGATCTCAATTTCCTGAATTACGATATAATCCTAAGGATGTATTCGTAAAAGCAGATAGGGGTAGACTGTCCCAAGTAATAACTAATTTGTTAAGCAATGCAATTAAATTTACAGAAAACGGCTTGATAACAATAGATACTAGTGAATCAGACAAAGAGGTCATAGTCAGCATAAGAGACACTGGGAGCGGTATAGATCCAGAGATATATCCAAAACTTTTTTCAAAATTTATTACAAAATCGGACAGAGGAACCGGGTTAGGGCTTTTCATATCAAAAAGCATAATAGAATCTCATGGTGGCAGGATCTGGGCTGACAACAATCAGAAT
>DASTUU010000071.1:0-5359 GCA_035759485.1 Nitrososphaeraceae archaeon | reverse complement strand
ATAGACAGCATTTCGTTTAGATCTTCAACTAGATTTGATTTTGATTGAACACTGTTTTTAGTATTATCGTAATTCTTACTATGAGACATGAGTATTACTTAAGTAAGTATGTTCGCTTATATCCCACATAAGATTATTTCTCTCTATTGATAGGTATATTTTAAATGGTTCATTGAAGATACTTGCTGCAAAAGGTTCCATCTGACAGTAAATCCTGATAGTGTAAACTTGAAGGATAAGAAATTTGGTTGCAGATAAGAAGTATGACGTTACCGCTTTGAAGCAAACCTTCACTTAGATGAGAAAATTTGCCATCTTGTCGTAAGCAGTATCGCTTTAGTTTTGATTATCATGACTAGGACAAAAATAGTTCACTCATTCAAAATTAGCTGAGCAGCGCGCTTTGCACTAGCAAAAGATGCATTAGATACTAAGCCCTCTTTGCCTACCCAGTCTCCTAGTACATACAAATTGTCTGCAATCTTTGGGTCGGGCCTTCCAGCTAATCCGCCTTCTGCGGAACTAACAAGAGCATTAGACACCACCATGTTGGGCAACGGCCTTTTCTTAACAAGCACCTGTCTCCATCCTGGCTGCAGTAAATCAAGGATCTCCTCTAACTCCGGCTGGTCTTCTCTAGGCTTAGGTTCAATTGAAGTACCAAGATATTTTGCGACATGGATTAGTGCCCCGCCCTCTGGAGCAAGCTTTGCATGTGCAGAATGAACTGAAAAATAAAGTGGACGGTCTATTCCCAGAGCAAACAATGTATCTTTGTCCGGAAGACTGCTAAGAGCAACGTCCAAACAGACCAAGCGTATAGGTTTTGCTTCTTTCGCTGCCTTGGATAGTACCTCTGGTCTCTCATTGTCATCGAAAAGGCTGTAGATTTCCTTTGGACCTGCCGCCATTACAACTATCTTTGCAGATACTTGGGTTTTGTCAGATAGAGTAATTAGCCATCCAGATGGATCAGCCCTTTTTACCTTCGTTGCCTTTTTCCCCATGATAATCCTTGCTTTTGCGTTTTTGGCTGCTGTTAGAAGACCGTCTACAAATGTCTGCCAGCCTCTATCTACATACATGTCTCCACTTCTACTAGCTACATAAATTTGGCGAAGTGCAGATCCTATACTATTTCAGCAAAATTTTTGTCGTGAATATTCTTGTCTAACCATTCCTGTACAGTGACATTTTCTAGCTCTGAAAAATCGATCTTGGCAAGTGAATTAAAGAACTGACTATCAATTGACTCACTCGAACTCTCATTACTCTTCCCAGATAGCCGACTGTATTCAGCCGGAACTTCATGTTTCTTGCCACCGATTATTAAATAAGCTTTGCTCGCAGCAATGCCTCCCGTATGAGGAATACCTATTTCTTTTAAAACTGAGTCTCCTGCGTCGCTTAGAAATAGGGCGTGTGCTCCTTGATTGAAATAAAAATCATCAATTACTGTCGTCCTTGCACGACCTCCAATTTCTTTAGATGATTGTTCAAATAAGGTTACTGTCTTTCCAGAACGTGCAAGCAGCGTGGCAGTGGTAAGACCCGCAAGCCCTCCTCCAATAATTATTACATCTGAACTATCGACATTTGACATATGATAACCGTCTATCGAGAAGCGTCTGTTAAATGTTGCTCTTCTACGGAACAATCTGCTTAAGATATTTGATCTTTTTCTTTTGCTCAATCTTCGCTTGATATGGCTTTGGAAGCAGTCCTACAAAATCAGGAATATTTATTTGATTACTCCTGATGTTCTCCTCTCCTCGAACTTTATTTTGGCACTCCTGTTGTTTCTACTAGATTATCTGCTACAGTATACGATACAATAAAGTTTTGTCCAGCCCTGTTATGAAGTGACAAGCTTGAGCCTCCTTTCCCTTCCAGAATCCCCTGTAGCAATATAGATATTACTTTTGTCATCTCCTGGATTGTGCCCTATGAATGCAATAGAATCGTGTGGCTCCATCACTTGCCCAGACTAGCGATATTTTACTCCTTCAATAGGAAAACGCTCTCTAGTCCAAGATGAGAAAAGCATGGGAGACTCAGGTAAGGTGAAATGTTCATTTCACCTATACGTCCCCATGGATTTAATATCAGGCAGGGCCATAATGATATTCTTAGGAGGAACAGAAATTCAACTCTATTATCTTAACCAATTCTGTCATGTTAATAGGATATGGTGGCTACTGTCGTGAAATCGGGTGATACCAATGCGTTAGCGCACTGTTCTTTCAGAATACTGTTTTTACTACTTTTAGTAGATTCACTATATATTCAGTGATCGCTTCAGCCAGACTATCTTTATCTCTTTGAGTTCTACCGCTGTACATTGCTACTGTAAATATAGACATATTAAATATTGATAAAAAGTCGAAAATAAGGCTTATGAGAAAATGATAGCTGACAAAGCGTCACAAGTATTGAAAATATTTTGAAAGAATAAAACAACTAATCTTGCATATTTTGAAATAGATAACTGATGATAACAATATTAGGATCGACTGAAAATAGGGGAAATAATAATTATGGGAGTGACTAGGTTTTTGTTGCAAAAAGCTAATATAGAAAGACAAGGTCAGACAAACGAAAGATGTTGACGTTCCGTCCAGCGGAGAAGAGAAAAGGGAACCAAGGAGAAATTAAAACGAATGGCTGAAAATACAAGAAAAAGTTCGTCATCAGTAGAACTTGGATTTATACACCAATTTATCCCCGCATCAACCAGACCGAATCAGGTTACCTTGCTTTTACTGCATGGAACAGGAGGAAATGAACAAGACCTAATATCACTAGGTCGCGAATTATATCCAGGAGCAGCAATACTCAGTCCACGGGGAAAGGTGCTAGAATCAGGTATGCCTCGTTTTTTTCGTCGATTAGCTGAGGGTGTCTTTGACATTGAAGACTTAAAATTTCGAACACATGAACTTGCAGAGTTCGTAGAAAAGGCATCGAAAGTATATAATTTCAATCTGAGATATGTGATATCCGTGGGTTATTCAAATGGAGCAAACATAGCATCCAGCATGCTGTTGCTACGTCCTGAAGTTACATTTTCGGCGGTTTTGTTTCGTGCTATGGTACCCTTTATTCCTGAAAAAGTCCCGAATCTTACAGGGAAGAATATCTTCATGGGTGCAGGTGAATATGATCCCATAGTGTCACCTGAACAGACTAAAATGCTCTTTCGTTTATTCAAGGACGCAGGAGCCAATGTGATACTACACTGGCAAAAAAATTCTGGCCATGAATTAGGCTATGATGAAAACTCGGCAGCTAAAGATTGGTTGTCTGACTTATCAAAAAAGATGGTATAATTCATATGGATGGACAAACAGATTCGAGCGGCTATTAACAGCCTAACTATCCAGATATTCCGTGTAAGGTAGGTCAGACTCAACCTGTCATTTTCTCCGCCTGGCTATGAACCTGTAAACTGATCCTTGAATCATAAGTTTCTAGTTTCTTTTTTTCTCATTTTAGCCTTAATTTGGCCTGACTAACCATTTAGACCTGACAAGATGATCCATTGTAGACATTCTCTATATGCCGCCTCTATGAATAAAATTATTCAATTAAGACGTATTGACGGAGCTAATTTTTTAACTGGATATGAGCTCTGTATAAGTTAGTATCTTATAAGCGCTATCCTTTAATATTGATATCATTTGCTTTTGGTCCTTTATTGCTTCTGCAGGGTCTCTTGGGTGCAAAGCTATTCTGATAATTTGTGGTCTTTCTTCTATCTGCAATTTAAAGGCTCTCCCATCTCTGGCCATATTAACAATATTCCTTTCCGGGTAGCCAGTGGAATCCCAATTTAAAACCTTTGGCAGCTTTATTTTTTTAAGCTCTTGTTGTGATAATAATAAATATTCTTCTTGCTCTTCTGCTAATTTGAATCCTAACTTTTCTAAAACTTTGATGGAGCTATTATTTAATTTCCAGGCTGGCGGTATAAACACATCGGTGTTTATCCCTATTTCGTGGAATATCTCTAATCCTGCGCGTATCTGTTCTTCTGCATTTGCTTTTGTTGTTTCATGAAAATTATCAAATTGACCATTTTTCATCTCATGATAAAGACCGTGCAAAACAATTTGACAGTTCTTGTATGATTTTATCTTATCAACAAATTCAGGAAATCTAGGAAGGTCTTGCTTTTCGTTAAAAAATGGTATTAGCGCAATATTGAAATTTATGTTTAGTCTCTCTAATTCATCGGCTGATTCGAATATCTTTTTAGAAAAAGTGGGGCATGCATCATGTATTGTGACTACTCCTAATCGTGTACGTGATAGTTGCTGCTTCAACGAGTCCTACACCTACTAGAAAAGAATTTAATATTATTATTAGTTCCATCACAGAATTGAAAAATATGGGCTCAAATCACGAGTTTTACTACAATTGAAGAAAGATGGACCCGGACGATGTTAATTCAAATAGTGTCTCTTAATATCAATTGACAAAATGCTATTAGACCTGCTGATGTAAAGAAAGAACAGCTAGCAGCACCAGGAATAGGGCCCTAGTGCTGTCGATACTTAAATGGTTGTAATTGTTACAAGAATGTGGCTTCAGCGCCCCAAATATTGTCTTAGTTTTATATATAGAATTGAATACCATACAAATAATTATATATTCTCAATCTTGTTATTTTAAAGTAACTATATGTAAAGCGCTACCTGATGAGCTTCAGTTGGGGCGTGTTCTAACTAACTATACAAATGAAAGTTCGCAAAATGTTACGGTATGACTAGAGTATATTACCTAACGGCGATAACCGCTATATGATTATAAGATCATAATGCTTGAGTTAAATTCCCTAATGCTTAGTGAATATCTTAAATGTCCGGCTTGCAACAAGGAGCCAAACCCTGAAAGGCTAGCGAGGCTTATAACTGAAGGCTCTTCCTATAACATTACTCATTTTGATCCTAAAGATCCTGTGATTGTATCGGGGTCAGAAATATACTGTTCTACTCAATGTTATGCGATAACAGTCGTCAAACAAGACATAGAATACGAGTGATAGTAATACCAATGTATTAGAGCTCTTTACACAACTTCTTTTAATACTCATTCAAAATAACCCTCCCTCCTTAGACATAATATAGACTATGGTTTTTAGTAGTGATTACAGTAAAAAATGGAACAATGATTACACCAGTAAAGAAGGCATCCGTGACAAGTTACGTGATGCTGCTGCACAATCACAAACACCACTCAAACCTCGAATAGAAGAAGCTCAAAAGAAGCTGCAAATGCAGATTGCTAAACTTGAGGGAATGTCTTCTAAAATGCAGGAAAAAGATAAGGTAATATTTAGTCGTATTGTGAAAGCAAT
>DASTUU010000070.1:0-1184 GCA_035759485.1 Nitrososphaeraceae archaeon | reverse complement strand
TGTTGCCACAGCTGACGGTTTAGATTCTATATCTGATGCTACTATCTCTTTTATTGTCCTTCTTGGCTTGAGAATTGCCCATAGACCTCCTGACAAGAAATTCCATTTCGGTTATCACAAAGTTGAAAGCTTTGCAGCGCTTATGGCTGCTATAGGAATGGTTATAATTGGGGTTGTAATCTTTTACCATTCATATCAATCTCTGGTCCAGCCGCATGAGATCAAACAGCCAATTTTGACTATGGTGGTATTGGCCGTTGCAGGTGCAATATCTCTGCATAGAGCATTTCAAATGAGAATTATTGCTAATAAGTATAATTTGTTGTCTCTAAAGACAGACGCTCGGAACTCCATAAAAGATGGCTCGGCTTCAGTAGTAGGATTCTTTAGTGTATTAATTGCATCTCAGTTTGGGATACTTCAGGCCGACGCCATAGGAGGAATGATAATTGCAGGGTATATCTTCTCCGTATCTTACATATCGCTAAAGAGGTCATCTCTTATCCTCGTGGATGCATGGGAAAACCCGAAGATTACAGAACTAGTCAAGAAAACAACTGAGGAAAGATTCAACTATGAAAATATTAAAGTGCGATCTGTTCTTTTGCGTTCCTCAGGGATGGTCGCACAAGCAGAGGTCCATGTGGAGGTAGATGGAAACAAACCATTAACAGACGTAGAGATGCTATCATTGGAAATAGAGATGGAAATCCGCTCCAAAATACCTGATATTGAAAGAGTTTCAGTAGTTCCGCATTCGTCAACTCTGATGTCCAAGGCTGAGTCTCATAGAAGATGGAAAGCAATGTTTGGAAAGGATAGAGGTATAGTCAGATAAACTAATTTCATTTCGTTCTTTGTACTGCACTTATTACATTTGATTTTCGAGCCGATTATGATTATACTAACCTTTGCCGAGCTCTAAATGTTACTACATTGTGTCAGTAAAGGGCAAAGCTTTAGATTCTCTAGTTTTTTCCATAACATAGGTCTTTGGGTGGATGGATGAAGTACACCCACATGCATTCCAGTTGAAGCCATCCCTCTAGTAAACGCTTATTTCCTTTGCAGCGATTAAATTGCAATAGATGTGTAAAACTGCAGTTTTTTATGGAGATGAACTCGCCAGATACAGTTTTGGAGAAGCGCATCCATTTAATGCAAATAGGATTTATGCCTTTTGG
>DASTUU010000069.1:0-7212 GCA_035759485.1 Nitrososphaeraceae archaeon | reverse complement strand
TCAGTTGTATCACAAGCGGAAGCATCCAAACCGCAACAACAAAATCAAAAAAAGATGCAAGAATGTTTCAAGTGTAAAGCTGCAGGATATCCGAACCAACTTATAGGGTTTGAAAAAGTTGGGGAAAATCCTACCACAGGCAAAGGAATATGGAAGTTAATAGATGAAAATGGTTCGGAGCATAAACACAAATATCTACAGGATTTATCTAAGGAACAACTACAGCAAGGACAACAACAACTCTATCAAAATGAAGACAATAACAAGACCAATGCTATTACTGTCAACAGACCCATATTTAGGAGAAGAAGAGTAGCTGATATAGCTACAGTAACAGATGTTGAGGAAGCAAGAAAGTTACTAACACAGGGATGGGATTTTCAAGCGTCATATCCAGCAACAATAGCTAACATACCTCATTACATATTGGTAAAGAGAGAGTAAATAATACACTAACAGAAGACCTCAAACACATAACTCAATTTTTATGTTATTCACAGCAATTGTTTACCTACTATCCAGGTTAAAAAAGGCGAAACATTATCGATGAATTTACAAAAATACTTTGAAAGACTAGGAGAGAAAGTTAGAACGAACAACAAGTGGAAAAAGAGGGATATAGCCAGAGCTACTGGATTAGATCCTATTCGGCGCGTATTCCCAAGCGAGTCAATTGATGTCGTTAACCCTGCCTATAATAATAGCAGTAACACCAACGATTGTATATTATCCTCTGATGAAATGGATGGTTTTGAAGAGGTCATTGGATATCATGACATTAAAAGGATATTTGGAATGGCTATTGCTGCAGGCGAACCGGTACATATTCTTCTAGTGGGCCCACCGGCATCAGCCAAAACTGTCTTTATGAGAAGCTTGATGAAACTACCATCTTCCTATTTCACAGATGGAAGCAACAGCACAAAAGCAGGGATGGTTGATTACATATTTGAACATAAGCCAAAATATATACTGATAGATGAAATTGACAAGATGCAAAACAGAGATCAGGCATTTTTATTGAATTTAATGGAAACAGGCATAGTTTCAGAAACAAAATACCAAAAGACAAGAAATGCTCAAGCAAAGACGTGGATTTTTGCCACGAGCAACGATACAAGTAATCTCATTCCAGCCCTCAGATCTAGATTCTTTACAATGAAGTTAGAACCATACACATACCAGCAATTCTGCGAAATTACCCAACGTCTACTAGGTCTTGGTGGTATAGGTCCTGAAATAGCTAAAGCTACTGCTAATGCTGTATGGCATGATATAAGGTCTGGAAATATAAGAGATTGCATAAGAATAGCTAGAATGGCAAAATCTATAGAGGATATCAATTTTGTCGTCCATACTTATCTAAAATATCAGGACTAGCCTAACCAAATAGGGAATCATTTCTAGCATTATTCTGTCTTCTCTTTTTAACTACGACTATCGTAATTGCTAGAAGATATTCCATGCAGACTATCAATTGAGAAATTTCGTGTGGTAATACCATCGCTGGATATCAATCGACTGCATTTTAAATTATGGTAGATTAGTCTTTGAACAAGTCCAGTACACCATTATTAGTTAATTATAACAATACAATAATGACAAAGGTTTGTTTCTAGCTAAAAGAGTAGAGATATGATAGATATAGCCCAGAGATATGAGAATAAGAACGGACACCACTTCTTCATTCCTGTGGCTCTACTTGTATGTAAGTATTGGTTACCACCTTTCCTTTCTTGTACTCCTAATTTCTTGTAATACCTCTTGCAAATATTTTCTGATATCTTCATTGTCAAATGATGAACTTATTCCAGTTTCTTTCTCTATATTTTGTTTTGTTGCTGAAGTCATCGAAACTACTCTTCTCTCTATTTCCTGTTCCATTTCAGCTGTTCCAATAGATTCTAGAAATTCTGTAGACTCTTTAATAGCTGCCTTTCGTATTGATTGACGCAGTTTTGTGTCTTCAGACACTGAGACAGATGCAGAATAGATTCCTAAATAAAATAGATATGATGCCAATCCCATAAAGGAGACAGTGACAAGACCAAATGGAGGATACGGAACTAGAAGTAGAAAAGCTGGCTGATTTGCAGTAAACAATAGCATTATTCCAAATGCAGAGATAAGCATGTATTTTCTCACAGACTGATTAGAAAGGTGTTTAGCAACAGTCCAAAATGCTATACCAAACAAAATTCCACCTGCAGGTTTAGCTAGTGTATAAATCAGATTGTAAACGATACCAAAGAGAACAGGGTCCTCAAGACGTAAGCCACCAAATGAATACAAAAATAGAGGTTGAAACTGGCTTAAAAAATATGCTAGTGGAATACCTACAGCTATCCAATACTTGACTTTTCCTATTCTTCTTGAATAATGTTTTAATAGTAGGATAGTTGCAACCCACATCAAAATGAATGATAAGACAGAAGTTAGCGTATAAGCTGAACCTAACAATACATCTGCGCTCTCATAACCTCCTGTAAGGCTCTTGATATTTAGTATGAATTCAGGTGCGGTAACAAATTCACTATTTGTATAAACAATAGTAATCACTGAATTTATAGAAAGCATAGAAGCGGCTGAGGCGTAAACCAAGACAACCAAATTACGGTTAGATTTAAACCATGAAAAGAAACGTTTTGATAACAATGCTAATAGAGCAAAAGAAAGAACATAACTAATGGAGATAATTGCTTTCAGACTAGAAACACTATAACCTGATGTAAATACCATTTGTAAGATAACAGAAACAAGAATTGCTAACAAAACATACTGGCTTATTGTTACTGCTTTATCTATCAGACTACGACCTATAACCTGCCTGGAAACTCTGTATTCAATGTCTTTACGCTCACTCTTAACAAAAGCCAGAATGGTATACTGCCCCACTGCAAACACAACCACTAACCCAACAAAAAGTGTAATATATGATGGCCCTATGCCTCCAACAGAAGTAGCTATTCTAACAACCGAGATATCAACAATCAATGCTATGATAATAATATATATCAAAATGAAAATACCTGTGCTGCCTAGCCATTGAATCAATGAAAGATGCCCCTGTTGGACTGTCGCCTGTATGACAATAGCCAGATTACATTTCTGTCTGACCCTTCATCTATTATTAAACATTAGGTCTTAAGGTTTGTTCAGCTAACATGGAAATGTTTATCAAAGTCAATAGCAATAACAAGATAGTAATTTGTTAAATAGGGTTATCATGACAGTGATGATAACTTTAGCGCCGGCTATCTTTGCATTTTCTAGCACTGCGTTTGTCATGGCTGATAGTATAAATCCTGGTGTATATTCAAAAGACTCTGCACCTTATGGAATCCCTTATGGTAAATGGCTAGCCAAGTGGTGGAATTGGACATCATCAATACCAGCTACACAGCATCCAAGAGATGACTACACGCCGGAGAAATGTCAAGTAAACCTGCAAGGTCCTGTATGGTTTTTAGCTGACCAACTTGGTGGCAGAGAAGAGAGGACATGTACTATACCTGCGGGAAAATCCATCTTTATACCGCTTTTAGTAGGGGAATGTGAATATAGTAGACCAGAATTAAAAACTGATGATGCTTTACGTCGTTGCGCGTCTGAAGGTAATGAATACGGCGTAATCGAAGCCACTGTTGACGGCGTCAAACTGAAAAATCTTGAGCAATATAGAACACAGTCAGGATTCTTTAACGTAACCATAGTCAAAGGAAATATTTATGAGTCTCCTACTGGCACATTCAGAGGTTTTGCTGATGGTTTCTCTGTATTTCTAGAACCCTTGCAGCCTGGTAAACATGATGTACACCTTAAGGTCAGTGTGCTCAATCCTGTCGAGACTAACTACAATTACAATGCAGATTGGACTTACCACCTAATAATAGAGCCATCAAATATCACTTCACAATAAGGGAATCTAATCAGAATGATAGTTATTCTAATTCTTCCTTTACTCTTCTAACCAAATACTCTATCGTAACTGGTTTTTTGATAAAGCATCCTATACTTAGCGTTGGATATTGTTCCCTTAATGCTTCCTGGTTTATTAGGCCTGATGACATAAAGCAAACTCTAACGTTTACATCTAATTCTAATATTTGTGTAGAGAATTCAAAACCATTCATTTTTGGCATATTAATATCAACAAGTAAGAGGTCATAGAAGTCAGGTTTGAATTGAGATAGCGCTTCTAAGGGGTTGTTGTAAGTATATACTTTGAAAAATGTCTTATTATTTTTGTTACTGTTCTCTGCTTCCAGTCCTTTCTTGAATGTGAATGTAATATCCGTATCATCGTCCACAATTAAAACGCGTTTAGCAAATGGAGATAAAAGTAATTCCTCTTCTTCCTGCTTTCTAGATGAAATAGAAATAGTAGGTGTACTATGGGATTGATTATTATCATCATTATTTTTGTTATTATCATAAATATGATGATTACTGCTATTCCCATTATTTTTGATTATTTCTACTTCAGACCTATTAATCGAATAGTTGGTTAACAATAAAAAGTTACTTGTCCTTTTCACTTTTGTATTGATAATCATTCTACTTCCCATTCTTCTATAGAACGGTCAATTCCACCAAGGTTAACGAAATGCTCAGTCTTTTCTTGTTCTGTTATATATTTGTGGGCTTTTTCTTTGGAACCAAATACCTTATCAATACTTCTAGCCTGCAGTTCTTCAACCTTAGCCATGACTACCCATATCTTCATAGTTTGACTTACCTGTTTTTGTTGTTGCTGTTATTATCTGGCTATTTGGTCTGTATTTCCTGTGCATTCATTTCACAATATGCCACTACTTGTCCTATTAATTCTAGTCAATAATAATACTGAGAGATAATCAATGTATATGATTAAACATCATGATGTGAAACTAGAATTAATTTAAAAAGATGTAGTAGTAATTCATTTTTGGTTTATTTTGGTTCATCCTTTCATAGGAGAGCTGCTGATTGTTCTTTCTGATTGCTCAGTGGCAAAGTAAAAGTAAATGTTGCTCCCTTTCCATCAGGATTATTTTCAGCCCACATTTTCCCCCCATGAGCTTGTACAATATTCTTTGAAATATACAAACCTAAACCTGTACCAGGAAATGACCTAGTAGCCTCTATTTCTTGCATCCTCTAAGGCTTTCTTTAATGCTAAAATATCAAGAGCTAATATGGGCCTTGTTTGTTCCACACAAGCATAGACTGTTTTGCTTGTCCGATTTAAAAATTGTATAACTGTATTGATGACAGTATCAATCCCATACAATACTCTAGTGAGTTCTTTTTTTTTCTTCTCCCTTGTTTCCTTTAGGAGAAATATGAGGGGAAACTGTCAACTGCTAAACTAGAGTATAGAAGACTAACTATTTAAGATATAACTTTAGCTTTTATTATTTCGTACTTTCTTCTTGCTTCGAATGATCAATCTAATTATAAGCAAACACGACATCCTGTTATGATTGCATTACCTAAGAGTAAACAATGGAAATGGTGCTACGCTCATAAGCAATATTCTTGATAATTATTGACCCATAATTTGGCGGCATAAATACTTGCACCATAATATTAAACAAGTTATAACAACAAAGAACTAAATATCCAGTAAAAATGTGTTTGGGTCGAGGCGTCTGCTTTCTTCAAAGACCTTTTACTTTTACTTCTTTTCATTGTTCTTGGCAATATGTTCGCCTATCTGCTGCAGTTCTTTGACAAATGTGCTATGGTCATAGTTTTGTGTATGTAGTACATTACTCCAAAATGAAGTCTCTGCTACTATTGCTGACAGCTCATTTAGTTCTTCTTCAGTAGCACCCCACATCATTTTTGATACTTCCTTATGATCTGTCTGACAATAATGACACTTGACATCATCATTATTTTTGTGGTATTACAGATTCGTTGCTAGATCTTTCTATGCATACTTTGTTATCGTTTGCTTTACTATCACTAACCTTAAAAGATCACTCCGTATAGATAAATTAATGAGAAACCCATTTAAAAGGTCAGGTAATCCTTATGGAAGTAGAAGAAGGATAACCCCAGAAGGTGAGCCACTTGAAGGAGGCGGACGAGGTACTTCAAGATCTTTAGTAAGAATAGTTATTCCAATCATTATAGGTATTATAATAATTTCCGTAATAGCCGTATCCAGTGTCAGAATAGTTGATGCAGGTAATAGAGGGGTATTGGTTCAGTTTGGAAATGTAGATACTGATACTTCACTGGATGAAGGACTACATTTTGTTGTACCATTTCGTGATAATGTAGTTCAGATGGAAGTGAGAACTCAGAAGCTAGTAGAGGATACAACATCAGCATCTAAAGACTTGCAGGATGTAAGTACTCAAGTAGCTTTAAACTATCATGTAAATCCTGATAGAGCTCAAGTCCTCTATCAACAATTAGGGTTTGATTATGCTAATCGTGTAATAGTACCGGCTATACAGGAATCTGTAAAGCAAGTTACTGCCAGATTCAATGCTGAGGAGCTAATTACAAAAAGAGAAACAGTGAAGAATCAGATCGAAGAACAGATCACAGCAAGACTATCAGCATATAATATAATAGCAGATGCCATATCTATTACAGACTTTCAAGTCTCACAACTGTTTAGATCAGCAGTAGAAGCAAAGGTGGCTGCACAGCAAAGAGCATTGCAAGCTCAAAATGAATTAAGGAGAATACAGATAGAAGCACAACAAAACGAAGCCAAAGCAATTGGAGAACAAAAAGCTAATATAGCTAGAGCAGAAGGAGTCAAGCAGTCCAATATACTGGAAGCAGAAGGAGAAGCACAAGCTATAACAATAATAGACCAACAGCTAAGGAATAATCCAACTTATCTAGAATGGCTTAAGGCTACAAGATGGGATGGGAAGCTACCGTTGGTGACAGGAGGAGGAGGAGGTCAAGGAGTCACTCCTTTTATAGAGATTCCAACTTCTAGAAGTGAAGTGGATGAGGAAACGCAAACATCAGCAGCAGTAGGTAATACTACGACGAGTTCTTCAATTCTTCCATCATCTGTCCTAAACCGTCTTAATCCTGCAACGCCAGAACAATAATGGAATAAATTGAAAATCTGTAGGAGCAATTTTTCAGAGAAGCTGGTCGCTTAGTCCTTCCAATAATTTTTCATTTTCGCTTTTGTTGGCTCAGTATTCAGTATAAGGCAGGCAATTATTTTAGCCGATTGAGTCTTTTGCT
>DASTUU010000068.1:0-2436 GCA_035759485.1 Nitrososphaeraceae archaeon | reverse complement strand
ATCGATAAAGTACTTTCTGAATATTCTCTTTATGGTCGTATATTCGTGTAAGAAAGGTGGTGAATTAGATCCTTTTCGTTGCTCTAAATTTTTCTTATTCCAAAAGCCAGATGTAATCTGGCTCGTTGCCAACAGTAGACTTGACTAAACCGATGCTATTATTTAGTAAAGCCAATGGTTCACTTTGCGTATTATTGAATAATATTATTTCATGGAAAACCCAACGACCATCAACAGGTCTTCCTATAGCAGAAGTTATCCAAGCAATACTTTGTCCATCTGGAGTCTCAAATGTCCCATTACCTGTACTCTGGATTAATTCATCGGATAAATGAGTGCTTATATAGGTCTGATTGTTAGTAACATTTCCTACACCTTTTAGAAACCCTTGGTCAGAAGCATGTTCCTCTGTTATTCGGTAAGGAGTTAATGATATATTCTTTGATCCCAGAAATGTGGTTGTATTAGCGCTATAAATCGAATCTGCTACATCCAAAGGCGGGGTAACCTGTTTGTTAACACTTGGCTGAGGAGTCTGGGATGTTTCTGCCGGACATGAAGTACCTACACTACCATCAGGACAACTCATCATTCTTGGTATTTCATCAGAAGGTGGTACTGCGGTTGAACATAATACTTGCCATGTAGCAGGACCAACAATTCCATCTGCAGTCAAACTATTATCTGTTTGCAATTGTTTAACAGCCGCCTCTGTACCGGGTCCAAAATCTCCATCTACATAATCTCTATCTATATACCCTTTTTCTACTAATAGATTCTGTAGTGTAACAACAATCTCACCTGCGTTACCTTTCTTAAGTGTTTGAGCATTAGGATCACAGGTTGTAGTGACAGGAGTCTGTGCTAATAAATCTGTGTCAAAATGAGGTAAAACTCCCACAGTGGAGATAATCAATAAGGACAGAGGTAATGACAACTTTGTTATCCCATTCAAACGGGTTCTATGAGGTATGGCGATTTAAATAGATTTTGGATTGTAAAGTGGTAGCCATTTTAAGTGTTTGCAATAAGGGCAATAGGAGGACTCTAGCTCTAGACTTCAATCCAATCCCTAATCCTAATTTCTTTTTCAGATCAACTGTGTTAGTAGGGGAAGAAATAAAGTATTGGGCTCATCTTATTTTGCATGGGATATTTGCTAGGTCAATGTTTATGCAGACATCTACTTTTAGAATAGTATTTAGTAATAATCGAGATGATTTGTATGGGGGAAATATCCATTTGTACAATGCAACTGCGGTTATGATCATGATGATGACAAAAAAGGAGCGAAAGACAGTCATGACAGAGAAAAGAATCTAGAATTATTCATCATCGATGCATGATTGCAAGTCTTGGTAAACTAGTCAGGGGTTATAGCTAAAGCCTTAGCCACCCAAGCGCTACAAACACAACAAGCACTATCAGAACAACTCCTCCTAGAATCCACACAAGCCCAACGGCTAGGATTGACCAGCTTTCCGATTGCGAAGAACCCACCAAGCGTTTCATCATTAGGCGATTCAAATGTAAAATCAGAAGAACAAAATGCTTTGCAAGAGCTGCAAGCAGTAACAGAGCTAAGTAAACCAGTTTAATAAGCTCTCTAGTGATACCTAACATGCTTAACATTGGGCTTTTTTCACGGGAGTTTTTAGCCCCTTTTCACGCTTATTTACGCATACCTGGTATTAATGTAAAATGGTCTAAAATTAAGGAAGTCAAGTATTGTATTGATTTGAGTAACAAAGTTCTGTACGATGGACGATAACTATGATACAGTTTTCGCTAGCTAGAAGCTACAATTTGCCAAATCTTGAAATCAGCTAGAATGTCTTACTTTAACTGCATATCTAAACCTCCCATCCAGAAGACCAACAAGTTCTTTTAGACCCTCTAATCCTGGCATTATTTGCATTGAAGGCGGTAATTGGATGATGAGAGCAAGGGTTTTTTCCTGCAATGGTTTCATATTCTCAAGAAACGTGTATACTTCTTCGCTAACGTCAACTAGATGGTTATCATGTGTAATTACTTTGGGAAATTTAGCCGTAAACCTAAAGTTACCTGGAGTTTTTTGACCCAGTTCCTGACCATGAATTTATTGGGCATTCTATAAAAGGAGGAATCAATCTCCACATAATCAAAAACCTGAGAGTAATATCTTAGCCAGTCAGATGCAGTACGTAGGATACGTATATGAATAAACTATAGACATATAACTAAACTTCTGTAAAGGATAATTAGGACAAGATCCTATTATTCGTCTTATCAAACCCTCTGTTTTTACCGGTTTTGACATGAAACATTCTGTTTCCAAGGAAGGAAACTCTTTTTTCAATGCCTGATAACTGTATTCGTTATCATATATTCCTATAAAAGGAAAGACTAAAATTAGAAAAAGTGTTCAAAGGATTAGAATAAATAAGAAGTAGG
>DASTUU010000067.1:0-6525 GCA_035759485.1 Nitrososphaeraceae archaeon | reverse complement strand
CTAAACATAACAATTTATCTAGGTAAGCCCACTGTAGATGTGCTCAATTGAAAGTATCAGACAGAACAAATGGTGTAGAATATGCTATACGAGATATTATTTTACATGCAAGAAAATATGAGAGCACTGGTGGCCAAGTAATATACTTGAATATTGGGGACCCGGTGAAATATGACTTTAATACTCCTGACCATATTAAGGCAGCATTAATTAAAGCTGTCGAGGATAACAAGAATTATTATACTGACTCCGAAGGATTGCCGGAATTAAAAAAAGCAATAACAGAAAAGGAATCGCAAAAAGGATTGTCTGTTACACAAGACGATGTTATAGTTACCAATGGTGTATCAGAGGGCCTCGATATGGTAATGGCTTCTATTGTAGACCCACGCTCGGAAGTTCTTATGTCTGGTCCATATTATCCACCCTATGCTTCATATGTCAACTTTTATGGGGGAAAACCTGTAGAATTCAGAATTAATGAAGACGGAAGACCTGATTTAGAAGATCTGATATCGAAGATTAATCCTAGAACTAGGGCTATATGTATAATTAGTCCTAACAATCCAACCGGAGAAGTATTCGATCGTAAGAGTCTTCAACAACTCATTGATGTTGCAGTAGAGCACAATCTGTACATCATTACAGATGAGATTTATGACAAGATTGTTTTTGATAATCAATTTACCAGTGTGGGTAGAGTGGCAAAGGATGCCCCAGTTATACTGCTTAATGGCTTTTCAAAGTCATACCTGATGACTGGCTGGCGGTGTGGATATATATGTTTTAATAGTAACTCAAGAGGGCTAGATGAGTTACGTAACAATGTGCCCAAACTTGCGCGGGTACGCATTTCTGCCAATTTACCTGTCCAAATAGCAGCGGTCGAAGCCTTACGTGGCCCACAGGCCCATATAATAGATTTGGTAGAAAAATTGCGTAGAAGAAGAGACTACATTGTGAAACGTCTCAATGCAATCGAGGGAATTTCTTGTAGAATTCCTCTTGGCGCATTTTATGTATTTCCAAAGGTTAACCTAAGTACAATTTGGAAAGATGACCGTCAGTTTGTGCTAGATTTACTAAACAAAACAGGCGTACTTACAGTACATGGGTCAGGATTCGGCAAAGCGTTTGGCTGGAGTCATTTTAGAATAGTTTATCTCCCTAAGGAAGATCTGCTTGAGCAGGCAATGGATAGGTTGGAACTTTATATGCATAAATCATACAAATAATTAAAAGTAGTTTCAGCATGATGATAATTGTAGAGAAGTTAATTGTCTAGTACTACAAGACCGTCATGGCAGAAGAGGGACTCAGGATTAGTTGCTCGTATGATCCTCAGTTTCGCTATTCTCGGTTTGTTGTATATAATATTTCTAAGTGTACTTGCATATCTTGGCCTTGGATTTGTGCCTATAGCTATAATTGCTTCGGCAATGATACTAGCACAATGGTACTTCTCTGATAAAATAGTATTGTGGAGCTCAGGAGCGAAACTAGTAACAAGAGATCAATTCCCTGAGTTACATGATTTAGTTGAGAGAATAGTTGCTAGGAACAATCTTCCAAAACCCAAGATTGCGGTAATAAATACGCGTATGCCAAATGCATTTGCAACTGGCAAAGGACCCAAGTCATCTGTAGTTGCTATAACAACCGGTCTTATGGATACCTTGGACACAGAAGAATTAGAAGGTGTGATAGCACACGAATTGACACATATTAGGAGCAGAGATGCCTTGGTTATAACTCTTGCAAGTCTATTTTCTACAGTGGCATGGTATCTTATGCAATTTGGATTCTATGGTGGATTGTATGGTGGAGGAATGGGGTATGGTCGGCGCAATGATAATTCAGCTGGTTCTATGATGATTGTAATTGCCGTAGCTATGCTGACGTGGGTTATCAGCTTTCTCATTATACGAGCCATTTCCCGCTATAGAGAATATGCGGCAGATAGAGGGTCAGCTCAGATGACTGGAAAACCCATCAAGCTAGCCAATGCCTTGATGAAAATTAGCGGAACTATTAAGAATATACCCACAAGGGATTTAAGACAACAAGAAGGGTTAAATGCATTTTTCATCGTCCCCGCTCTTTCTGGTAGCACAATTGGAAATCTTTTCTCAACTCATCCACCGATTCAGAAGAGAGTGGAGAAACTCATGGAAATGGAGGCTTCCATGAGTTGAATCTTTTTAGGGTACTTAGAAAAAAAGGCAATTATACAAATAAAAATCAGATAGATTCGGACGCACTCTTTTCTCTGTCCTCAGCCCATGTAACTTTAGAAACTAAACTTAATTTGAGAAGCACGGGCAAAGCTGCAATAGGCTTGAAAAGTGTAAGTGGAAGGTTATTTGCAGAGACGATTGAAGAAATTAAGAATTTCCTTGATGTGAGCAAGACCGAGTCCGACTTATCATATAAGATGATTAACGATTCTTATGGTTATCTCTGGATAATACTTCAATGCGAAAAGATCGAAGATATTATATCAGGCATATCCGCAGTCGGACAAATAGTACATGATAGGAACTTTTCTAAGCAGTTGTTTGCAGCACTATTTCAATTTAGTAACGCCAATAACAGGAGTAACAATCGATATCTTGTATACAGTTTTGCCCTGAACAAGTTTTACCCTTTTGTACCAGTTAATAAAAATGAAAGAGACAATGAAATAGAAAGGGAAATAATGAAAACAATAGTAGATGAGATGCCTTTTGAAAAAGATGTTTCTCTTTGGTACCCAATCTGGGATCATATACTTTAACTATACTTATCGTACTTTAACTACACTTATATTTCCGGAATTACACCCTCGCCTCTGAAAAGTCTCTTAGCCTCATCAATAGAAAGGTCAGTACTTGGCAAAATTATGTCCGATTGAATTATTTCCTTTGGGTCAAGCGGTTTTCCTTTAGTTTCCACGACTTGCGTTAGTTCTGTCAAGTGTTTCCTGAATTCAATGTCATCATACCTCTCTTTACTGACCAGTTGGACGATTGAAGCATCTATCTCATTAAGTCTTTTAAGAGTACTATTGTCAACCGTAAACTGACCTTGGCCCATAATTCTGACGATTCTGTATTTTTCAGGGGACCTACTTGTAGTTTTGGAGATTACCTTGGCATTAACTTTTGTTCCTACTCTCTTTTGAATGCTATTAGTAGCCTGCTTGATTGTGGCCTTTTTAGTTTTTTTGTTCTTTCCAACTAAAACGGTCCTTTTTATGGTAGAACTTTTCTTAGAAGGCTTGTGTTTGGACTTCACAGATTCTTTTCTCCTGTTGCCTCTGTTGGATACCCTTCTGGTTAGCCGTAATGACCTTTTCTTGGCATTATCTTTCTTTCTCATTACTAAGCTTTTTGTTCCTCCTCCATCTGTTTCTTCTTACGTTGCCTCTCTGCCTTTAACTTTGCTAATTCTTCATCAACGGAACCTTTGAGTGTGATTTGTTCTAGTTCCTTTTCAATACTATCTTTACCTGTTGAATAATCCGTAAGGACGCCAGAGTTTATCATTTCGTCTAGAGCCCCTGACTTAGCCTTCATTTTTTCAGTCTTTTCTTCGGCTTTATTAAGAGCCATTCCTATATCAGTCATCTCTTCTGAAATACCTGTGACATTTTCCTTGATGCGTACCTGCGCCTCAGCTGCAGAGTATTGTGCTTTTATCACCTCTTTTTTTGATTTGAATTCTTCTACCTTTGTTGACAGGCGTTTCTCTGTCTGTTCGAGCTTTTCTTGCTCTGACAGCATTTCAGCAATCTGCCTATCTAATCCCTGCAGTTGCAGTAAATTTGCATTCTTTCGTTCTAGAGCTAGTTTTGCAAGATCCTCTCTTTCTGCATCAACAGATCGTCTGGCTTGTTCATCAAGAGTTCGAATATTGTCCCAGAGTTTCGCTTTCTGCATTTCAAGCCTCCTTTTTGCTGTCACTACCTCCGCGATATCTCTACGCAGTTTGTTCAAAAGCTCAATTTGCTTTGTATAAGAATAATCCAGAGCTTCTCTAGGATCCTCATATTTGTCAATTATTATATTCGCCTTTTGTTTAATCACGGTTGAAATCCGATTCATAAGACCCAATTTGTTCAGTACAGTATGATGTGGAACTATTATTAAATTATAGCTCAATAAAACAATTGGTAGAAATTGGGACTGCTGGTTACTAACTAACTAACTACTTCCGCTGATCATAATTAAAACTTCTCCATCCATCTTCATCTAGGCTATCCTTTTCATTATCATGATTCTTTTTGTAATAACCCCAGAAGAGAAGAACCCCTCCACCAATTATCATTGCAATAACAAATTTTTCATTTGTAATTTGTCCATTGGTATAATTATCAAGGTAGAAACCAAAGGAGAGTTCAGTTGTAATAAAATAAAGATTTCTTAAAGCGATAATGGTAGCCATGACAATGAAAAGAATTCCCATCGCTGTCATCCAATTTTTTCCTTTAGGATCTCTTTTATGCCCTCCTATCCTACTGCTTTTCATTTACCTCAATGCACCAATTTTATTCCCGGATTTTTCATTTTATTTCTCTTCGCTGCATTTAGTATCATAGGAGTTAGGATTTCAGCCTGATATGACAATGATAATGGTCCCAAATATACGGGGCGAAGCCCATTAATTTCTGAAACCAAGTTTTCAATCATTGCTACATGATTTGGATCATCACCACAAATAAACGTGTCAGCGTCCAAGCTCTGTCTTATACTTTTCAGTTTTACCTCTGAGATTGAATGAAATGCAGATATCACTCTGGATCTGGGTGCTAGAATCTCACCTACTATTTCCGCTGCGGGTTTTTGCTTCTGCTCTATCGGTACATAGATAAATCCTGAATCTGTTCTCGCCATTGGTACAATGGGCGATACGATAACACAATTACTACTTACTTCCTTTGCAACCATGTCGCACGTATCAACAGTATTTTCATATGGAATAGATAAGATCAAAACGTCTGAGAATTGGGCTAATGAAAAATTATCTTGACCTATGATACTTCCTGTCATGCTATTTCCGTATGATTCCTGGGCAGTTGCTTTGTACTTATCCGCCGCCTCTTTGGCTCTTTGCGCATCTCTAGAGCCTATCATGATGTCATGTCTAAAGCACCACCTAAGAGCAAAACCTTCTCCCATCCCACCTGTCCCGCCAACTATTCCTATTTTCATAACACTTGAGATAGTACCAGTCAAGATATTAAGCTTCTCAAACTAATTGTCTTCATACGCCCCATTAACTCTAAAGATATAGAGTCCAGAAAATGAAAATTATTAATAGCCTTTATTGATGAATTTTCGTGAATTCAATTGCCGTTGGTGATATTAATGCGTCACGGTCAAGCAGACAATAATGTAAATAGAATTCTCGTTGGACGGCATATTGAATCACATCTTACTGAATACGGTAAGAAACAGGTTCTTAATACAGCAAAATATCTTAAAGAAATTTCGATTGACAAAGTATTAGTTAGCCCTGTAGTTCGAACTATCGAAACTGCAGACATTATTTGCGAATACCTTGGCACGAGTTATCAGGTTGATGAGCGGTTATACGAGATAGAACTTGGTAAGCTTGTCGGTATGAACTATGAGGAAATAATGCTAAAATATGGAAACCTCTTCTTGCAATTTTATACAGAAAATGATGCAGCGCTAACATGCTACGGGGTTGAACCATTTGCCTCAATAAAACAGAGGATAAAAAATATTCTAGACGAGATAACAGAAAGACACGCAGACAAGAATGTATTGATGATTTCTCATCTAGACCCAATCAAAGCCGCACTCTCAATCTTATTAGATCTAAAACCTGAATCTTTGTATAAGTGGCACATACATAATGCATCACTAACTATTCTAAAAAATATTAAAAAGGTGTATTCTATTGTAGGCGTCAATGTGATGGGAATGCCTAGGTACCTAGATGAATAATTTCAAAAGCCTTAAATTAGATATAACGATCTATTTTGGGCGGAGAACTAATAAGAAGAGGGGAGCTATGAGTTCGAGCATTAAATTGGCAAATGCTAACAAGTGGTTATTGATTATAATTTTTACTCCTATCATATCAGTGTCTTTTACAAGTTTTGTTTTTAACTTAGGACAGACGACGGCCTTTGCCCAAGAAACTGCAGAACAGCATGGACAAGGGTCTACAGGGGGCTCTCCTCCTGAGGAACTTATTATTAGAAGAGTAGAGATTTGGGGGGTATTCTATAGACTAATGGTAGTAGCATTTGTAGTTGGAGCTGTGGTTCAAGGGTCAATTATATATGTCTGTTGGCGTTTTCGTGAGTCAAACAAGAAAAACATGCCCAGAGAACAGTTGGGGGGTATGCACCGTTAATGGGCCATGCCACTGTTGAATGGGTATATGTAGGAGTCGTAGTCAGTCTTCTTACTTATGTGGGTGCAGAATCTTGGAACGTAGAGAGGCTCATAGAGCATGCCCCAGAAGATGCCAAGACCATCAAGGTCACAGGACAACAATGGTTTTGGACTT
>DASTUU010000066.1:0-2646 GCA_035759485.1 Nitrososphaeraceae archaeon | reverse complement strand
CTTTTTTTATTCCTGCTATTTTCTCTGCACGTTCAAGTGCTTTTGTGCTAATATCATATCCATATACGTCAAAGCCTCTTTCTTTGATATATTTAGCTACTGGTAGTCCTAATTGTCCCAGTCCTATTACTAGGACTTTGTCCAACTTGAGCGTATCGAGGTTAGACTCAGGTGTAACTGACTGTCCTCGATCTATATCACCGTCGCGATAGGCCTCATCATTGTTCGCGTCACAACAGTTTAATTTGTTCATAAAATCTAAACCCTTCTGTGTAGTTCGGTAAACGAGCTCACCTTTTTCCTGTTCTAGTAGCTCGTCCGCGATCAAACGGTCAAGTAATTCTTGAAGCTTATCAAATGAGACAAAGGATTTGTACATGATGTTGGTCCTTGATGATCCTTCCCGAGCAGCCTCCAAGATCCGACCAATAACTTCGTCTCTGCTCCTCATAGGTGTAGTACCTGTCATGTAGTTTTTCATTATTGTTCGTCAACAGTACCTAATAAACGCAGTACACAACATGTAGTGAAAATAGTACCTTTTTATTCTTAGAAAATGTTCTCTATAACTATCGCATGTATTAAAGTATATTAATCTCTTAAATAAGATATGGCAAATGGTCTTTACTATAATCGCGTATGAGAACCGTACTGATGATTACCGGATTTTCTTACAGTAGACCAGGCTAGCATTCTGGCATTCTGAGCGCAATTCCTGCTTTGCAAAACTGACGATGAAAGCGTGAGTTCTAGACTATAGATGTTAATTCTTTACTCTTGGTCGTTGTACCCCATTTCAGTGCTTTTCCGCCGCTTACCAAATTTATGGAAGTATCTGGTCTTTTGGGAATCTAAGAAACTGAGATGAGTTGGTTTGTCCTTGTTGAAGTATTATCTGCTGTTGTGGTTGCTGTTGTTGTGGTTGTGGAAGCAAATTTTCTTGTTGTTGTAATGACAATCCTTCTTGAGGTACTCCAGTTACATTTATACTAGAAAACTTTGTGTAATTACTAGGATAAGCAAGACAAGAAATCCTAGAGGTCATTTTGTTTTCTCCTCCTTTAGGTGTCCCATAACTTGGTGTAAAAGTAAATGTCCAATTTGAGTAATTATTTGTTCCCGAGTCATTTATTATAGGCAAGGCTTGCTGATATGGCGTTTTGGAATTTAGTACAACGGATACATCACAATCAGTAGTTGCATTATCAGACGATGTTCCAGATATAGTCAAATTGGAATCCCTCAGGACGTGTTGACCTGGTTTATGTGATTCAATTTTAACAAACATTTCAGTCTGGTTAATCTTTGCAGCATTTGCTTTTGCACGTTCTATCATAAGCTGCTGCCGTAATTGTTCTTCTTGCTGTTGTCGTAAAATCTGTTCTTGAGGTACTCCAGTTACATTTGTGCTAGAAAACTTTGTGTAATTACTAGGATAAGCAAGACAGTCAAGCTTGGCTGTCAGTTCATTTGTTCCGTTTGTAATCTCATGGTACTCTTTAGTGAAGGTATATGTCCAGTTTGAGTAATTATTCCCGGACTGACCATCGCCCAAATTGGTATTATTGTTGTTCGTCAACAGGACAGCGGCTGTGGCCTTCTGAGGGGGCTTGAGATCATTCCAGTCAACATAAACCTGACAATCTGTTGTACTATTATCCGATGATGTTCCGGAGACAGTAAGTGGGCCAATTGGTACATATTGATTCTTCTCAGGTGATTCAATTTTAACAAACATTTCAGTCTGGTTAATCTTTGCAGCATTTGCTTTTGCACGTTCTATCATTAGTTGTTCCCTTTGTTGTTTGAGTTGTATCTCCCGTGAGGCTAACTGTTTCTGTCGCTCTTCCTCTAGCTTTTGCTTTTGGATTTGTTGCTTTTGTAAAAGCAATTGTTCCTGTGTTCCCCCGATGACGTTAACGCTATACCATTTTGTCAAGTTCGCAGGTGATTTGAGACATTCTAGCTTGGCTGTTATTTTATTCGCCCCTTGCTTTATCGGCGCATAGTCGGGAGTAAGAAAGAATTGCCAATTAGAATAGTCGTCTTTCCCCGATGTGCCTCGAGGTGTGGCTGGCTGATATGGTCTGACATCATTTAGGAGAACCGAAACTTCGCAAGGCGAATCTGCGTTATCGGTAGCCGTTCCAGATACTAACAAAGTACTATTGTTACTAGTTCCAGCGGTAGGATTGCTTGCATTGGTGATTGAGGCAAAAACTAGTTGGCCACTTTTCGGAGAGGTAATCTTGACGGATGGGATTTTAGGCAAATTGTCCTGTTGACCGGCTGTTGAAATTGGCGGGCCTACGTTAAAGTTTGAACAGAATAAGTACAGGATAAGCAGAAGGATGAATATAATACTGATTGATGACACAGTGTTTGCCAACCAGTCTAATTTTTTCCAAGCATCTTATAAATATACAAGGTAAAGAGAGTTGATAACACCTTCACTAAAAATCTTCTCTACGAGTGTAGGAAAATATGAATTCAAATATGCACTAGGTATTAATATTCCTACTGCCCTCATCTGGAGGATCCTAATGAGTAGCAAGAAATTTTAAATCCCAGTGAAAGCAGAGTTATAGATGATCGGCCCTGCCACTTGATGGCTTGACTATAGCAATTACAGCAAGTCGGAGGGCA
>DASTUU010000065.1:0-1147 GCA_035759485.1 Nitrososphaeraceae archaeon | reverse complement strand
ACTCCTTTTTCAGATTCTCCAACCCATTTTGATAAAAGCTCAGGACCTTTTACACTGATAAAGTTGGCTTCAGACTCAGTAGCTACTGCTTTAGCTAACATAGTCTTTCCTGTTCCTGATGGACCATGTAATAAAACACCTTTTGGTATTGTATGACCCAATTTATTATACATATCAGGAAAACGCATTGGCCATTCTACTGCTTCCTGTAATTCGTGTTTAACTTCTTCCAAGCCGCCTATGTCAGACCAATGTACATCTGGTGGTTCGAGATAGACTTCTCTCATTGCTGATGGCATTACATCTTTAATGGCATTTTCAAAATCATTCATGGTTATTATCAATTTGTTAAGTACATCTGGTGCAAGTTTTTCATCTTCCAAATTTAGCTCTGGAAGTAAACGACGTAGACACTTCATTGCTGCTTCCTTGCACAAATATTCAAGATCAGCACCAACAAAACCATGAGTAATTGCTGCTATCTTGTCTTGATCTACATCAGTGTCAAGAGGCATATTATGAGTATGAATCTGAAGGATTTCCAGTCTGCCACGTTTATCAGGTACTTTAATCTCTATTTCCCTGTCGAAACGACCTGGACGTCTCAAGGCTTGGTCTATTGCATTTGGCCTATTTGTAGCAGCCATAACTATGACTTTACCTCTTGCTTCAAGACCATCCATTAATGATAAAAGCTGAGATACAACTCGTCTTTCAACTTCACCTGTTACTTCTTCTCGCTTTGGGGCTATAGAATCAATCTCATCCACAAACATGATAGAAGGTGCTTTCTCTTTTGCTTCTTTGAATATCTCTCTAAGACGAGCTTCAGATTCACCATAGAATTTACTCATTATTTCAGGACCAGAGATACTTATAAAATGAGAATTGCTTTCATTAGCAACTGCTTTTGCAAGCAAAGTTTTACCGGTACCTGGTGGACCATGTAATAAAACACCTTTTGGAGCTTCAATTCCTAGTTTTTCAAATATTTCAGGATGCCTTAATGGAAGTTCAATCATTTCTCGTACTTTTTGGATCTCTTCGCGTAAACCACCGATATCTTCGTAGGTAACTTGTGGAACTCCTCCTCCACGCAGAGTTTCTCCTTTTTCTGCTATATGAAATATTGTTTTTTGCGTTACCA
>DASTUU010000064.1:0-4491 GCA_035759485.1 Nitrososphaeraceae archaeon | reverse complement strand
GGATCAGGCCGTTTGCAGATTCTAACCAAAAGCTCTACATATTTTGCAGATCGGATTAATTTGGATAAGCAGAAGAGCGATTTCACAGGATCATAACGAAAGTCATCATGTCCCTGAGAGAATACAATAAAAAGAGAGATTTCAAAAATACTCCAGAGCCTAGTGGATCTTGGAGCAGTGCATCAAGAGAGACCAATAGGAAAGTTCTCAGATTTGTGATACAAAAGCACAATGCATCTAGACTGCATTATGATTTTCGTCTAGAAACACCTGACGGTGTGCTGTTATCATGGGCTGTGCCAAAGGGGCCCTCTCTTAGCCCCAGTCAAAAGAGGCTTGCGGTTGAAACAGAAGATCATCCGCTTGACTATATCGATTTTGAAGGAGTAATCCCTGAAGGGAATTATGGTGCCGGGACAGTTATTGTATGGGATACAGGCACCTATACAACTGAACAGGAAATTAGGCAACAGTTTAGCGACGGCAAAATCTCTTTTTCACTAAGCGGTAAAAAGATAAAGGGTTCATTTGTCTTAATTAGGATCAAGCAACGTCAAAAGCAATGGCTATTGATAAAAGCAGACGACCAATATGCAACGTCTGAGATGGATTTGACAAGGACTGCACCTGAATCAGTGATCACAGGACGAACAAATGATGAACTTGTAGGAAAGAGATCTAAGATAAAAGGACCGCTTGATAATAATAATAATGCTGCGAACAAATCACAATTTCCTCTATTAGTTAAACCTATGTTGGCACAACTTGCTGACAAACCATTTGATAACGAGGATTGGGTCTTTGAAGTTAAGTGGGATGGCGTCAGAGCAATTGTTTTGCGAAATAAAGCTAAGGGAATAAGAGTAATACAGTCAAGGAATGGCAAAAACATTACTCATCGTTATCCGGAGATATTGAAGGGAATTGATTCTGCCATCACAAAAAGCCATGAATCAGTTGTGCTGGATGGAGAAATCGTAGTCCTCAACAATGAGCGTATTCCTGACTTTCAACTCCACCAAAGACGAATGAATGTTGAGTCACAGAGAGACGTAGAATTTCTATCTAATCATACACCTGCTACATACTTTGTATTTGACATAATTTACATTGATGACAAAAATATCGAAGAACTTGACTTTGTGGATAGGCGCAAGATATTAGATGCAGTAATTGCAAAGAATTCTAAACGAGTATGCATTTCACAGTATTTTGAAGAAAACGGCAAGGCGTTATTCAAGAGCGTTGTTGATAGACGGCTTGAAGGAATCATTGCAAAATATAAGTATGGCAAGTATCGCCAAGGCGTCCGTTCTTCTGGCTGGTTGAAAATCAAGGGACTTCTCACTCAGGATTGTGTAGTCATAGGATATACGAAAGGAGAAGGCAATAGGCACGACTACTTCGGTTCGTTGATCCTAGCTTCGTATGAAAAAGACAAACTACGTTTTATCGGCCACGCTGGCAGCGGGTTTGGGTTTGATTCGCTAGAACAAACTCTGAGGCTAATGCAAAGGTTCAGAACCGATAGATGTCCAGTAGACCTTGTACCATATACAAATGGCCAGCCTATTTGGCTCCGACCTGAGCTTGTAGTTGAGGTAAAATTCAGCGGCTGGACTCAGGATATGATAATGCGAGCACCTATCTTTCTAAGGTTCAGATACGACAAGATGCCAAATGAGTGTATCATTGAAAATGCACAGCGACAAGAACAAAAAGTTACAAATCATATTCTTCGTGTAGGCATGGACAAGAACAAACATGAAGAAAAGTACAACCTGGCTTCAGACCAAAATTTTTCAAATTTAGACAAGATCTTTTGGAATGCCAACGGAAGACAAGAGGGGCTGACTAAAGGAGACTTAATTGAATATTACGATAAGGTTGGCAAGTACATTCTTCCTCATTTGCGCGACAGGCCTCTTTCACTCAAACGTTACCCAGATGGAATCAGGGGCAAATCATTTTTCCATAAGAATTGGATCCAAGAAAAGCCTGATTACGCAAAGACCATTCAAGTATTTTCAGATTCGAAAAATGACATTACCAATTATCTGATATGTAACAACAAGGAAACTCTGCTTTGGCTTGCGAACCTTGGTTGTATAGAAATGCACCCTTGGTATAGTAGAGTACATAACTTTAAAGCATGTACCAATGCAGCCACCCATTCAGACAAAGTTCCATCAGATGAAGAAGATAACTGTGGTCTTGACACCCCTGATTATATAGTCTTTGATCTAGATCCATACTTATACTCTGGAAAGGAAAAGGAAGGAGAGGAACCAGAATATAATACGAAAGGTTTCAAGGCTGCAGTTGATGTAGCAGTGGACTTGAAAGACTTGTTGGATGGGCTTCATATTGATTCATATGTCAAGACATCAGGAAAAACAGGATTACATGTATTTGTACCAGTTGCACCTATCTATACATACGATCAGACAAGAACTTTTGCAGAAATAATTGGTAAGATGCTCAGGCGCAGAAACCCTGACAAGATTACAATGGAGTGGACCAGCTCAAATAGAAAAGGAAAGGTGTTTTTTGACTATAATCAAAATGCAAGAGGTAAGACTCTTGCATCAATTTTCTCTGTAAGGCCCACAATTTCAGCTACTATATCAATGCCTGTAAAGTGGAGACAATTATCGGGCATTCAACCTGCTGATTTCACTCTTGTTAATGTGCCAGATATTTTATCAACAAATGGCGATGCATGGAGTAATATCTATCAAAAGAAACAGGATCTGCTCGAGATCATGCAAAGGACTAGTTAAGAAAGCACAGCGTATCGTTGTAACCTTCATGCTTTAATTCTTGGCACTTCCAAAAGCGTTTTGAGATCCCTTTCTATTTTTATTATTCTCAAACAGACAAACGGTTTGTCGTTAAGCGTAATGATGATGAGCAAAAAAAATCATGCAATCATGATGCACTGATACACACGCTCTCAAACCATGATATTGAAAGCGAATTGGGATAAGTTATCTATGGACAGGAACAGCAATTGACATATCATTACTAAGACAGAGAAGTGTGTTCAAGCCTTAACTATTATTATTATTATTATGTGGTCTTGCTCACTTTGAAAGCAGCTGATTGTTTTACGGCAACTCTGTGCATTTGCTTTTAGAGTCTTACGGGTAATGCTTCAAATTGCTATGATATTTGACCCAAGATAATCCGCGTCACGTTTGGTTTGAAGCATTCCAGTTTTTCAATTGTTCCCAGCAAATAGGACAAAAGTTGTTATCGTGTACATCTTGTTGTTCTGTGGTGATTTTGTCACTATCATATACTTCTTTGCATGAAAGACATAGGTTCTTGACCAATTCTAATGTATCTATCTCCTGATTCTTGAAGAAGAAAATTGTATAAATCTCCCATTAGTCAAGATACTTGAATTCTCCTGACAACTTGTCATGTCAATTGTAGGGGGACACACGCATCAACTCAATCCTTTCTTTATCTAATGATTTGAGATAATTTCGTATCAAAACACCAGTCAGTGAGCTTGTACTATGGGTGAAATACGTTGTATAGCTAAATGAAAATTATTATTTTTCTATGCCACAGGACAAGAAGATCCAAATGATACTTTGAGGAATTAGTAGGAATACTAGTGCCACTTGCCACAGGTTTTGAAATATCTAATACCTTTAACAAATGACGTAGGATATCCAAGAGGTGTTTGAGCAGGTCGTTGATCTATCTGGTAATAAAAGAGTAGATATAGATACAGAAGGATCGAAGCATTAGCAAATAACCTTCCTCCTCCGCTTCTTCTGAGAGCGACATTAATATTATCTATGAAAGAGAGGCGCATACTGCAACGAAGTTGCAACAGGAGCGGGAGTCGCCTAGTCCTGCTTGTCCTGTTATTAGTATAGGAATGAGGGGGAACCTGGTAGGGCGTGGGATTGCTAATCTTGTTCTAGAAGATAACTCTTCTTTTTCTTTTGAGAGCTTCAATGATTATCTAAAAGCACAGAACCGCTGCAACGTTCGACAATTGGTGTGTTATGCGAAAAAGTACTACGCCGTGTTAATTAGTGGAGACGGTAGTGTCATAGCGGCGATTACATCGCCATCTGTACGCCGGCATGTCCTTGAAGCGTTGACAGTACTATCAAAATATCTTGAATTATACAGCAGACTAAAGGGGATAATATCCAAGTATCAACTGCATTGGGGCAGTGCTGCTCAGGACAATCTTAGGTACTTCATCAATTATCTACAAGGGAATAGCAACTTTGAGGTGATGATAGGGTGGTTAAAACTCACTTTATCGAAACTTCCTGTTAGCATCGGAAGCGTGCTGCTCTACAATACCCTCACCGGTCTTAGATTTCATGAGGGTTTACTATCAATCAAGTTGATACAAACGGACTTTGAGAATTATGCCAATGAAGAACTTGGAGTGTTGGAAAATTTCAGATATCCCCAATTTATCAGCAAAAAGACAAAGAAATCATACCTTACAGC
>DASTUU010000063.1:0-15886 GCA_035759485.1 Nitrososphaeraceae archaeon | reverse complement strand
TTCTGTGCTGGAGAAACTTCAAATGTCAAATAAGCAGTACTATAAGGCACTACATAAATTAAAAATGCTAGGTCTTGTAGAAAAAAGAGATGGCATCTACCGTCATAGTATTTCGGGGAGTATTTTGTATAAGCAGGTTGTCCAACAAATTGCTCAATTGTCTAAGCATGAGAAAGAATTCAAGATAATCAACTTTTTGAAAAAGTCGGGTCAGTTTTCAGATGATGAAGTAAGAAAATTCGTTGACCAGATCACAAAGGATGACAATCTCTTACCTATACCTGAGGGCGTCTACATTTCCCCGAAGATCGACAATTCATGGGAGAATATCGTTAACACGCTTTGTCAAAGGATTGAATTAGCTAGTAAAGAAATTTTGATAGCCACAAGGATTTCATTGGATGAGGTCATTGCGTCGCTTATCGAGAGCATTAAACTTGGAGTCAAAGTACGCGTATTGGTAGACGAACGCTTGATAGCAGAATATCGCAGGGTTTACTCTCCAGATACGGAGAAAAGTGATTCTCCAGCTCATAAGGATAAATATGCTGAAGAACGTATGAAAGTTGTAGAAAATCCCTGGTATCAAAGTGGTGTGAAAATAGAGCGGAGAGTGGGAAAAGTCCCTTTTGGCCTAATAATATTTGACAGAAACGAAGTAGGTATCGAATTAGTTGATTCCTACAATCCAGATAAATTCAGTGCAGGGATATTAGTAAAGGATACCAGCCAAATTGTTGATGCAATGCTCAAACAATATGAAGAGATGTGGTCTAATTCCTATTCTGTTTAACATTACAGACTTATTATCTGCTGAGTAATTTACTCGGGAGTCTTCATTCCATAAGAAAATAATGACTCACTTAGGATTGAGGCATGCTTCTGCTCTTGCATCTTCCTTCCTCTATATCATCCTTTTTCTGCAAGAGAATTCTTCCTTTTAGATTGATATCATAGTGGATCCGTTGGGATTTAGATAAGAATGATTTGAATACTACCATCACAACATTCAATCAATTGTAGAGCTGCAATCTTGATAATGGCGGTACATTTAGGTCGCTAAAATGTATATCAAATTAGGTCGCAGTTGAAAGAATTGCGAGATCTGATTTATACTTATGACTTTACGAATGACTCTGTGATAGTATAAAGTTTAATAAGCAAATTTGTGGCGTGTATATGTCCATAAAATCATGAAACGACCTATGCACCCATCTTCTTGTTCCTCCTCCCTTACCTCATCTTCAAATCCTGACAAGGGCATCATCATTATTATCCTCCTGGTCCTTCCTCTCTTCGTGAGAGTAGGTTTTCCACTTATTCATATACCGGCTTTTAACAGATATCGCGGAAGATGCTCAGCATAGGGCTCTTGCTTCCAATGACAGCTCCAGCAAAAGCCACATTTTATGCAAGCAAACTGACTCCTCTTCTCACACGATTTGCACTCTTCGTACTTGAGTGTTAAATTATCCCTCAGGAACTCATGCATAGTTTGCCACTCTTCAGTAATGCTACTACTATGATCATTAATAACACATTGTTTGCCTTATCATCATCATCATGGCTCGCTCTATGGGCATTATAGCGGGTATTGCTTCAATTCTGCTGGGAATTTCGGAGCAATAATTAGTATAATTATACATGCTGTGGTTATCTACTACTTATATAGACCAAACGTCAATGCGTTCTTTTGGTAAATGACCGTTATCTTTCAGCATAAGCAGGCGTTGCATGAGGCTGAGCCCAAGCATCCTTGGGAATATGTCAGATCGGTCAGGTACGATACCTTCAGAGAGCCACCCCTCAACATACAGCGATCCTAGTAAAATTACGAATAATCGATGCATATATGAAGTGACTGGTCTTTCCAATATGCTTTGCATGAGAGACTATAGACTTGAGGGATGATGACTCTGTGGTGTATTAATAACCATTATTAGGAGAAACCGCAAGTAACTGAGCTGCAACATTATAAGACCGCGCTGCAAGTTTCGAGTCGAGCAGCAGACTATACAATAGAACCAATATTATTTGTACTAAATGAGAGAAAGCAGGAGAAACATATACATTCTGATGTTCGTCGGTAGCTGCGACGCACATATACCAATAGCAATCGATAACCAATTCAGACATGGATAAAATAAGTAGACCCCAATTTACATTTTGTTCTTATGTAATCGACTCATCGAGTCCATATTGTGAAGGTCTTTCCTTCGGTTTCCTCTGGTCGCATGGTTTTATTTACCGCTAGCAGAGACTATCTTGCCATTAAAGGTATGCTCATGAATATTTAAAATTGCATTTTCTCATCATAGGATGCGATTATTTGGATTTCGATTTTAGGTTTCTGTACAATCGGAAAATCATACATACAAGACACAGCAATTGCAGATATCTTACTAGAGCCCATCTTTAGTTGTCTATGCCCATTGGGTTTGCAGCGACTTGTGTCCATTCAAATGAACCTTTGTTATTAACATCCCTGGGAATTGGCCGTACCGCCCAAAAGTCATATGATCCATATTTTCTGTCGCCTGCATCATTCAACTCGGTACTTCCCGTTACACCGACGTAGAGATTGGCAGTACTGATAAAGGCTTCTCTTAAAGAGCCAATATCGTCTTGCTGTGTTCCAGTATAATTGTTAAGGGTGAGCGCTGCGACCCAAAATTCATCATAAGCAACTTCTGCGTACGACCTAGGCACCCCCTCTATCTCTTCAACTATTCTTTCTTCTAATTTCGTAAAGCTATCGCTTGCATTCACTCTATAGATAGGATTTAAGAAATTAGTCTTTACTGCAAATTCTGCGGCTTCGACATTTTTTATTAGGCCTTCGTTTTGAGCAGAACCATCGCTTCCATACCAACTTACTGACTGGAGGTCTTGATGTCTGTTTGCTTGAATCATGATAGGTACAATTTCATCAAAAGCTACGATGTATACTCCCACTTTATCAGCGCCATATTGTTTCACAGCATCATTTACCTTTTGAGTCAAAGATTTCAATTCTTGCTCCCAGACGATAAAATTGATTCTGTGAAGGCTTGCGGCAAAATTACCGACTGGGGGGTTATACCCTATCCCTTCTACCACCTTGCCACCAAGTTTTTCAAACTTTTCTTTCAGTAGGGATTGAAGATTGTTTCCAAAAACATCAGCTCGCCATATTGGAATGACAACTCTTGTGCCTTCATCCCACATCTGTTTTGCTAATACCTCTGCTTGAGAAGTATCGTCTGGAACGAATCTAAACACGTTATCATTGGGAATTGACAAAGATGGAGCAGTACTGCTACTACTAACTATCAGAATACCATTTTCGTCAGCATAATCTTTAACAGCGGCCACTGCGGCGCTTGTCGATGGACCAATGACTATTCGTATTCCTTTTGATTCAAGATCCATAAGTTTTTCAAGCGCGACATTAGGATCTGTCTTTGTATCTTCAATTATGAGCCCAATCATTGATGATGATCCAGACTTTGCCATTCGGTTGTTTACGTCTTCGACTGCCAGCCTCAATGATGCTTCAGCAGACTCTCCAAAGGAGGAAAGTGTACCTGTAAGTGGGAGTAGGGCTCCTATCAATATCGTGTTTGCACCTTCTACAGGACCAAAATATCTTGTAGACTCTGTGGCGCCTGAAGTCATAAAGCCGTAACTTAGTATTCCGCCGATCAGAATTACAGATACTAATACTTGCAGATATCGAATCCTATTAGGAGAATTGTTTCTATTGCCAAGGCCATTTGTTATTTTCAAATAGTCCTGACTAGTAGTATTTGCAGAAGCCGTGCCTTGGTTTTTATAGATCGCCAAAAATTTATTGAACCATAAGAGACCTCCAGCCAATATAAGATACTCTGCACCGAAGAACATAGAGGATAACCATACCTGTTCATACAAGCCTGAAAGTATTATGAATGCGAACCAGCTATCTGTTATCACTATGCAGAACAAAGAGAGTGATTTGAATGTCCAAGGTATAGACCAGGGTCTTTCTTTCCATAGTCCGAACAGGATTGGGAGAGCGGGAATTGTCAGTAGAGCATTCATTATTGGATAGGCAATAAGGACTGCAAACATTGACACACCTCCTTGGCTTGAAAAATCTGTTATGCCGATGGTAAGCGAAATTAAGTACGCGATAAAGATGCCATTTCCGATAATGCTGGCAAGCAATATTCTCTTGTCAAATCTATTGTGAAATTGCCTATAAGTTGCAATAAGATTATACGCAAAAAAGGGATATCCGGCTAACCAAAGAATGTCTGATAAGGATGGGATTGGTGCCGCTACATGAAAAACTAGCTCATAGCTGGCCCAGATTATATCAGCACAGAGCCAAAGCACAAGACCTATTGCAAGCGATACGTACATCTTGGAATGAGAACGGTTGTGAAGAATCTGCCTATATGCTAGTAAAACACCTAGAAGCGTTGCAATGGACGCTGAAGCAATTATTATTAGCTCAGAATAAACAATCCTTGTCTCCGTCCCAGCGAAAAAAATCATAGAGTTTGCAGCTGTCGCAGACACTATTAGCCCAAGTAATAGTAGACTTGGGGTAATAAGTGTCTCCGACACGAGCGTATATGCAGGTTATGTTCTATAAGAACTTGTACCATTTCCTGTCAGTGTATATTTTATCAATCTAGGGTCGCAGAATGTTAAGTCAAGGTCACGCAATATGAAACGTGGAATATAGATAATGACACAAACTATTCTTCATTATGCGCCGTCACTACCTAATCATTGAGTCAGAATTTTGGATGTTTTTCTGCAGGAACCCTCTAGGCACTCTTTATGTCGTATAATGACGCCCTCATATGAAAATATCTTCGATAGCTCATGATTCTCATTAAAATTGAATCCAACATCATAGCAAAAGTAGTGGAGGATCCTGCGGAAAGTGCAAGTAGGTTGTCCGCTGACAGATTCTATCTTCTTAATAGACTCCAAAGCGACAGGATGTGGGAGCAGATCCGGTAATAAGATTAGTAGATATAACTAAGCAAAAAGAGAGATTCTTTTTTTGAAATATACTATCAAAGGTTACCGTTACGATTTAACATATCAGCCATCAATCTTTCAATCTTGTTAGCAATGTCAAGATCTTCTTCATCATGTGAGCGTTCAAGTACAAGCCCAACCAATATCTGATAGGAAGATATGGCTAGCAGCATCAATTTACAGTTTTTATGGACGCTGATTATAGCTTGGGCTTCCCCAAAAACATTTCTTACTTGGTTTACCAGACTAAGGGTTGCAAGGGCAAGAGTTCCACCATATTCATGCCAATCCGCAGCTGCCCCGAATGCTTCTTTAAAAGGCTCTTTAGATTTGGCAGCAAGGGGATTTCCTCCCATATCCATTATGGTTATAGCCAGTATATCCTTGTTAGTGGATAAAACGTCGTTTACCACCTTTTCAGCACCATCTGAACTAACTCCCAAATATACCCCTTTTCGGGAACTTATTGGAACATTTAGAATTAAAAGAGTACTATACTACCTACCTATTTCTGGATTATTTCTGAGGTGATGCAGCTAGAAGATATCACAAGATGACAGACAGCATTTCTAACCACCTTTAATCTATCGACTAATGCCCCGGTTATGTCGGAAATAGTAACAATTCATCTAAATTTGCAGATCTATAGCAAATGTTCCTGCGCGGCAATCCATAGCTAATGGAGGTATGCTGAAAAAACGAAACCGCGATTCTCATTTTTTTATGACATCATGGTTTGTAGAGTCTAAATTTTGAAAGGCCTTGCAGCTTGAGGCAAAAATAGTGAAGAATAAACAAGAGATCGATGCAGGATACTATGCAGTAATGCAAGACGAGCAGAAAAATACGTTTGGGATATGGCAAGACAAATAGATGATTCCTGCGATACCACACTTTTATTTTCTAAACAGCGACAGAGCCACAACATCTTTTGTATCTGATGAAGAAAGTGTGGATGGCTAAACCGTGAGAAATCTGCTAATTGCCTCTATTGTGGCATTTGTATTTGGCAAGACGGTATGTGGTTCTGGAATAAATACAGAATTGCTGCGTGCTGGGGTTCCTGAGATCAAAGCCATGGCGCTTGTTACAGGCACATACCCATCCCCACCCTGACCCGAATCATAAGGCAAAGAGAATCCACGTTGCATCAGATAACTGGCTCTGTGTTCTGTTATTGACGCATGATAACTCGTTCTATATTGTATTGCATCACATGTCAGTTGATTTGTACCGCAAATCAAGAGAACATCCTGCTGGGGTAATTCCTCCCCAAGTTCTCTTTTAAATTCCATAGCATTTATGACACCGCTTCGCATATCTTTTTCTTTAAAGGCCCAATCATTTTTGAGATATGTGTCCTCTGCGCCTGATTCTGGTTTGCCATCCGCGTGCAAAATGGCCCTGTTTCTCAAGTAAGATTCATCAGGCAAGAGCTCGTACATCGAAGGAAACTTAACAAATAATTCCTTTCTCCTGTGGTAAAGAGTATTTCTAGGCTCAATATTATTTCTATCATTAGGCTGCCAATGGGTACCTAACGGATAATTGTGATAGGCAGAGCCAATAAACCTTGTACTATCTATTTGGGGGTGGAGAATGAAATAAGCTAAAGGCGAGCCTAGGTGTGGACAGGCAATGTAAGCCACGCGTCTGATCGGCGCCCCGTTTCTGAATGCTGCACGCGCTATTATCCCTCCCATTGAATGGCTAATTATATCAACACCATCGCTCTTGCCCTCTGTCTTTTCTTCTATTAACCTTGCCAGCAGATGGCCAGAAATTCTGTTAGATTGCCGCCAGTCATAAGGAAAAATCCAGAAGTCAATATTTGGTTCGTAACCCCATGTTAGAATTGATTTTATCAGGCCGTCATATGCAAAAGGGACCAAACTAGTCGCCACTACCTTAACTTCATCGTTGTCACCTACCTTGTCACGAACCTTGGTCTCTAGATATTGAAACACTCTGTCTAGTTTCGTCCTTATCAAAAACTCGTGGGGCATCAGTGGCCAAAAGTGTTCCAGAGACCCGTTTTCTTTTCTGATTGCAAGCCTTGAGGTTCTTATGCCTGGGACAAAGATCAATGGTCTTTTTGGATTCAATAGGTTATCATCTATTAGCTTATTCGATTTATACATTGAGAATACCGAGTCCGGGTTTTTACAATAACAGTCCAAAAATTGTTTCCGACTATTGGAGTAAATGGAGTTGAATGAAAGCACATTGGTCTCCTAATAATGTCATCTTAAGTGCCGCATTATTTTGAAACTCGGTGGTTTTATAGAATACAATATTTTGAAATTTAACATCAGTCTCCTTAAATTCTCTCCATTAAGGCCACCGTAAATAATCTTGAGTGATCTATTATCTTTAAGCTTTTAGAAATTAATGGCCAAAGCATCTAGCGAAGCAGATAGAGGAGACGGTAGCATAATTATAATAATGATAATGCTAATACCGTACCTGACAAGGTCTGCGTTACACACTACAAAAAAGTCGACTGGCTTCTGCATCACTCGTGGAAAAATAACGATAACTGAAGCATTCTTCAAATTGGAAGGGGCGACAATTGTTAGGAGATATTGTGACAGATGTTTGTCAAGTGCATATTACTAATTGACACCGTAAAGCCCAGGCTCATAGGAGAAAAAAAGAAAGGATGTCAGAGCAAATATGGTCGTTGTTGTTGTTGTGTTCCATCACACACTTCTAGGAAACACTCAGCGTCTTTGTCTCCATTCTTCTCTTTCATCTGCCGAACCTATCCTTGATGTAAAAGACGAGGTGGAAGCTTTTGTTATACCTCTGGCGATCTCTTCTGCAGTTCTTGCATTATTCGATGCAAGTCTTGTCAAATCTCTTACATTATCTCTTGCAGAGTCCATTGTCGTTCTCATAGAATCCATGTTTGCTACCATCATATTATTTGCCATTTTGGTTTGAGTCACGACAATTTCCGCCATAGCGGCAACTGTCCGAGTATATGCCTCGGCCATTGCTGATGGTAAGTTTGCATACGGAAACCAAAAGTTCATCGTGTTACCTACCACAGGAGTCCATGCTGACTGAAATGAATTAGCAATATCTCTCTGCGACTCAAGATAGCTGTCTGCAATTTCTCTAGTTGTTTCTACTGTATCTTTTTGAAATTCAGACATTGCCTCTCTATACTTTGGTATTTCTCTTCTTGTCTCTTCTGTTGCCCGCTTTATACTGTCCCTTGTCTCTTCAATTGTCCTATTAATGGAAGCTGAGGCTGCAGCTGTTGCTTGTTGCTGGGGATTGGTTGTATTGGTGCCTTCATCTTTCTTATCATCTTTTCTTGATGCCATAGTGATCAATGTTTTTACATAAAATAAGACTTTCAACTTATGATTCCTGTCAGACTCTTTAGAACAGAAAGTACTTTTTCTCTTCTAATATATTTGCATATTTTTTAAATTCAGTGTTATAAGATATATTTTCGCAAAAAGATTTTGAGTTTATCAATGTCTATATATTATGTTGTTCGTTGCTCTGTTTTTTTACTGGCTCTGACATACACAATTACACGACAACCCCTTTGAGCTTCGACTGCCAAACCCCTTTACGTACGAAAGGACGAAAATAATACCACCCAAACCGCCTTTTAGTTGTGTTGTTTCCATATCTCGACAATTTTCTCTCGGAACCCTCTGGGCCCGGGATTTTTATCCGTAACAGTGCCCAAATGACCCAACTATTATTAATTTGAGAATAGAACATTGTTGTTGGCCAAGTATTACCCAAGATTCTGCTTTTCTGAGTGATCTCGGCCCGAGATGTGTATCTGTGGAGATTGGTGGATCTTACTAGCGAAATCGCTACTAATAAGAAGAAATTCAGAGATAACGAGGTAGTATGTAGCATTTCTTGTTTTACTATTGAGCAATGACTTAATCGGCCGTTAATCAATAAGAAGGTCGTATTCTATAGCAATGTATCAAGTATTACTTCTTTCTTGATCTTCTAAGGATTATTTTCGTTGAGATTAAATATAATGCAATGTAGACGTCTACAGGAATGATAGGGGCAGAGAGTAATAATAATAACAATAAACCCCGATTAAACGGTATGAGTTTACGTATACATAATAGTAAAAGAACCTGGTTTTTTGGGCTGTTAACTGCCATGCTGCTGATACTGTACACATCAATTCTGGGAGAATTTAGTCCTGTAAGTTCAAAAGCCTATGCAGAGGAGCAAATTTACAATACGCAAATGCTGCATAAGCCAATGCTCCTAACATCTATTAGTGCGGTTGAGCAACAAGGGACTCAACAACCAACAATAAATCAAACTGAGATGCAACAGTCGCCATCATCAGCACAAAATACCACAATTCATGCATTCGAAGATGCCTTCCTAGGAATTGTTAATGATACTCGGAATCTTTCCCTTGCCTACCAAGACGAAATAGCCAAATTGCAGTCAGGAGTATATGATAATCAAACTTTTATGACGATAACAGATCTCTATTTGCAGATGTATCAACAATTGATAGCTAGGGCAGATGCCCTAAACCAATCGGCAGCCTCGTTACCCCTAAACTATAGTAAAGCTATAGATCTTTACTCAGACTCCATAAGGGCAGAAATGATGAGTCAAGAACATCTCCGAAATTACATATTCACAGGAAACCAGTCTGAAAATGAAAGATCACTTGAACTTTTGTCAGATTCATTGAAATTTGAGGTTGAAGCATTTAGAGCTTTTAGCTCGGTAGCTAATATTGATACACCCTTCCAGAATAGTACCGATAATATAAACAATGCAACAACTGCAATGCCAGGCGTATAGCGTTTCAGTATAAGCATGTGGGTTGTTCGTTGTAGCCTAAGCGGCTTGCATAAATAGCAGTATTCGGAACAATAAGTGAGCTCTATCAGATATGTCCGATAGAAATAATTTATTTGATTTGAAAGAGAAGGCCAAATGGTCTAGTGACTCTGAAGAGAAAAAGACTGCAATAAAGGAACTTTCAACTCACGGAGAAAATGCAATCTTTGAATTACAGGAGATCATGAATATTACTGCTTACGATGACATCAAGAGCCTCTGCGCAGAAGCCATCAAGTCAATCCAAGGGAGTAGGAAAGCTGAAGTCGATGAAAAATCCTCAAGCGATGCCAATTCTGCAGGAGATGATATTACTACGACTAAAGATCAAAAAAAAGAAACGTTCGAAAAAGAAGCCGAGAGCGGCCAAGAAACCGGCGTAGGGCTAGCTGACCTGCCCTCCTAGTCTTTTTTCTTGCTTATGCCAAGACAAATTTTTTATCTTTCTTTATTCTAATTTCTGAAGAAGCATTACTCTCTGAGTTTACTTGATCACAAACTCTAGGGCTGGGGCTTATTGAACCTCTCACTAGGTGTAGCTTAAACCCTCGAACCTATTTAGTTTCAAAAATTTTTTTCACAAACAAAAAGCCACAAAATGATAGGGGTTATGGTGACTAAAACTTAAGGTCAACTGCTAATCATGGACACACATGTATCGTTGTCCAAGAATTTTTTCATTTCTCTGTCTGTGCCCGTTACTAGCCTTATATGTGCCAATATGCCGATAGTTATATAGAACTAATGAATACTGAGACAACTACAAGTCTATAATCAATTCAATCTAGCACACCAACAACCCAAAATAGATAATAATCTTAAAATAACTTTGTAGCAGAACCCGCTACATCTGGGATTCTAATTCTACAGGGCGCGCCTCTTAGTTCCATTGTGTCCAAATGTAAAATTTCTTGTGGAGGAGCCCCCCAGCCCGGTTTTTAGCAACAATCCTGCTCACGGTGATAGTTCTACTAAGTCGGTAATAACGGATTAATTGTAACTTTTATCTATGTCTCAAAGCGACTTTTGGAGTGTCTTCACTTCGCTATTATTACAAACTTCTTTGCATATCTCTCAATAGACCTAAGTATCTCATTTTGTCTGTTGATTTCTAAGAGGCAGAGGAGAGGCTAGCTATTTTACCTGTCCGAAACCTTCTCCACGATCAGTTTTATACCCTTCTACTTCTGTCTTTGAAACTTTGAGTGAGACAGCATGGCCATCAAATCCTTCTACCACATCTTTTGGAATTCTGTAGTGTGTACGTCCGCCCTCAGTAGAAACTAATACGGAACTTTCATCAGTGGCATCGACGTTGCCAACTAGATCTCCCCCCTTGGAAGTTACAATCTTATGAAGCGTGGCTTCCCAATCTGGAACATTCGAAGACATTTTTCGTAATATAATACAAAAGGAGGTTATTAGGTGTTTCCAACACGACAGTTCAAAATAACTCCTATAGGCGTTTTTACTGATTCTTAAGAGCATATTCTAATCGACGATAATCAAAGGCAGCATATGATTATCAACTACTCTTGTCATTATTGATACATTGCCATGCATCGAGATTCATGGATAAAAATATGTGTATTGGAAGGCGATTAATACCACAGACACTGTGCAACAGTCTTTCCATGCATAAAGGCGATTGGCAATATGGGCAGAAGAAGCTTAGCACAATAAACCTTGTCTGCGAAACAACAAAACCCCTCAATTTTTTAAATCTAAAGGCCACAGCTATTCACCTAGCTGAGAGCGTTAGTTCTCTTTAGTTGAGTGGATCGAGACTTCGACCCGAATGGGCCACCGTTATCCTTTCTGATTCAAAAAATAGCGTCTGATTGTTTCCTTGCTGATTTCATCCTGCATTATCATTTCTCCGTTTCTTCCAGGTGTTTTCGTCTCCTGATAGTTCACTCTCCTTCTTTCGTCATGCAGTTCATTGTCGCGCTTTTTCTTAAGCTCAGCTGCATATGTGACGCGAAAAATCTGTTCTTGTGATATGGCATCTTCACTCATTTCTTATGATCCCTTAAACTCGAAGAAATATCAGTACCTTCGGACGGATTTGTTGTGTGAGGGCGAACAATAGCCACAGTAATCGGTGTTTGGCCTGCCGTGACAGATACATTCACATTTGCCATATGTCTGACTTTTACTAAATTTTCTCAATATCTTCTATAGACAATACGGATATTTAACTAAATATTACATTGGTTACATACGATGGCATTGGAGCTATAGTTTCGAGATGTCATTTATATGGCATACGGGATTGTTCCAGAAATACGATCTATGTCATCACAAACAAGCTTTAGTGTAAATGCTTCTCCTTTTTGTCCACTCAGTAGCCACTTGAAGACCTTCCAGCCTCCAGATTTCATGATTGACTCAAATAATTCCAAACTTGACATGTATTCCTTGTGATTGGCTCTTTGGGTAATACAATGTGTTTGTGCCAGTGATAATAATGACAGCAGAGCTTGCATATACTGTTGTGCAACAAAAAGCAAAGGCCATAGATTCCTTGCAACCTATCTCTGCAGCTATCAACTCAATAGAGTAGGATCGGATCGATTGGGTCATTTTACCGCCTCTATCTCTGTGAATAATTTTGTTCTAAGGTCTGCAAACGATGATTTGGCGGATCTAATATCACACCGTGTAGCTATTCAGATTACGACGTCCATTGTCTTGTGATATCTCTACGTGTTAACATTTTACATCTAATTCATCCTTTTGAGAGGCTTATTGGTTAATGGAAGGCTAAAACTAAATGTGGATCCTCTTCCATCAGAATTATTCTGAGCCCAAATCTTGCCACCATGAGCTTCGACAATATTTTGTGAGATAAATAAGCCCAATCCAGTACCTGATTGTGATTTGGTTGCAAACTTTGAAAACAACCTAGGTACAATTTCAGGATCTATACCCGACCCCGTATCTTTTATGCTGATAATCACCTCATTATCTTCTTCTTCTTTCTTGATTAGTGCCGTTATTGTACCTTTAGATGTAAATTTAATGGCATTATTCATCAGATTGGAGACGACTTGCATCAATCTCCCTTTGTCTGCTTCTACAAAGAAGTTATCTTTAGGTCTAAATATTATTTTGACATTGCCGTTGCTTTTATCATCCTTGTCTTCATATTCTGCAAGGACGTTTAACATTATCTCGTTTATACCGAATGTCTCCTTATGAAGGTTCAGAGATTGATTTTCAATCCTTGTCGTATCTAAAATATTTTCAATTAACCTGTTTAGTCTTTTTGCATTTCTGAGTATGACCTCTAATAATTCCTGCTGAGTTTCGTCTTTTGCTTTGGAGAGGACAATCTCTGTTAACCCAAGAATCGGTTGAACTGGAGTCCTTAACTCATGAGCTGCCATATTTATGAACTCCTTTTGCATCTTGTCATGAACTTTTAGCCGTTCATATAACTCGGTTTGTATCCAGAGATTCTCAAATATAGAAACATAAGACAAAACACCTGCTTTGCTACTAGAATAAGTCGAAAGGCCTATGGCTTCATCGAAGGTTGATTTAAAGTCATCTCTTAACTCAATTACCAAAGAAACTTTTCTATCAGCCATCAAAATTGTAGCTTTTGGATCTGAAAGTTGTTGCAAATATCTGACATTAAGTGACTTGCTTGGATTACCTTGATGTTGCTGTAGCCTTTTCAAGTCCTCAATCGCACTAAGATTGAAAGCTAATTCTGGCATCAATATTCTAACTTCGATGTTTCTATTCCTTGCTGCTTCCGCTAAGCATTTTATTATTCCTATCTTTTCTTGGCGGATAACTGAATTGGTAGTCGGAAATATCAGTAATATCTCTTTTTTAGCTGATCTTATAATACTCAAATACAGCTCCTTCGTCTTATTCTGGTTTTGAATAACCTCAATGTTCGCCTCAACTCCTTCTTCTATTTGTTTTATTCTCTGCTTAGCATCAATTCCATTACTCCATATCTCTTCGAAAATAGAAGCAAAATGTCTGACATACATAGGTTCATTACTAATGAGTAGACTTTGCACTTTCTTACCCGATTCCATTTTTTCTATCGTAAATGCTATTTCTTTATCCGAAACTCCGAAACTCAAGGGTGGCAGATTTTTCATGTGTCTTATCTGAATACCATAATCAAGATATTTCTTAGTTATGTGTAAATTCTCGTTCTCCATATTAGTAACATATCTAATACCGCAATGCTCTCCTCTTCTTTGTTTATCTAATAATTTCTTCTTTATGTCGAAGAAATATTCATGACTATAATGTATTCCACCTGAGGCCAAACAAATATCTAGTTTATTTGAGCTAGCAGTAATACGCCTTATTTCTTTGATGACTTCATCGGGATCCTCTATTATCTTTGTTTCATAACGAATTATTCCTTCCTCGATTTCTCTTATTTTCTGATCAGCTGAAATAGCTGAGTTCCAAAGGGTATCAAAAAGATATTGTCCTTGTTCTACAACTTCCCTTACGTTACTATAGATAACCTGTGTTAGGGGCTTTGATTCTTCCAAAATAGTAGTAGCCATATACTCTGATTCGCTAATTGCCATGCCGCCCTTAACACCATCTAGATGACGCAGCTCGTCAACTATTTTCATTAACTCTTTGCAATGACGAACATTTTCTTTGGTAATTTCGGTAAAGGCCCTTATCTTCGCACCTCTTCTTCTTATGTCAATGTATCCATTCTTGTATTCCTCAACATCTATGACGATAGATGGGGCTCTATGATCATAGAAAATATCCATCTCTTTCTTCACATTTTGCATAAACTGGACTCCTCTTCCTACCGCATTTTCAGCCCCATACAAAATCTCAGAACTTTTTGAAGGATCCGTATTAGGAGTTATCAATGGATCTGATGCTTTGGCCGATTCTTTTGTCACAGGTGATAATAATGAACGATTTAGAGATATATATAAAATAACGTGCTCTAAATGAGCTAAAACCTGTGTATATATTTGGTAAACTCGTCGCTACAAATCGGCGAGTAGCTCAGCTTTTGGTCAAATGCTACAAAGGTAGGATCAAGTAGCGGCAGGTTCATACTCCCTCCTCATTGTTTCTGCGTGTCTTTCTCCCTGTCTCTACGTGTGTAAGAAGCTATCTTAACATCATATTGCCTTGATTTATCTATCGTAAACTAAGAGAAATCAAAGGCCTTAACAATCGTATCTGTTTCATATGCAATGCCAGCGGTATCATTGCAAATTGTGCTGTTTAGATTCAGAGTAGATTTTTGCAAAGTCACCAACGCGGCTCATTATTATGGCTATTTTTTTGCCAGACTCATCATAATCTATCATTCTACTGTCATCAACAAGGAAGCACGCAAATTCAAAATAAAACAAAAAAATAGAGGTGCAATTTCTTGATGCAGTATATGCCGGTTGTCACAAAGATTATTGTAGCCAGATCAAATGGTGAAAACGATATGATTGACATTACGCGCCAAACTGATGAAGCTGTCAAGGCGAGCAAGCTACAAGATGGTATTGTCATAATTTTTGTATCAGGTTCAACTGCGGCAGTTACAACTATAGAATATGAGCCAGGTCTGAAGAAAGATTTTCCAGGAATGCTTGCCCGAATCGCACCAAAGGAAATAGAATACGAGCACGACAACACTTGGCATGATGGTAATGGACATTCCCATGTGCGTGCATCCTTGATTGGACCAAGTCTTGCGGTGCCGTTTAATAATAAAAGTTTGATGCTTGGTACTTGGCAGCAAATAGTATTGCTTGAGATGGATACCAAGTCAAGAGAACGCAAGGTTGTACTACAGATGATTGGAGATTGAAATAAAGATAATAATTCTGAGAACTATTGCGAAAAGGAAATACTAACATTAGTGGCAGAACTCTCTACGTCGCAGCTTCTGATCTAGTGTATAGCTGACGTCATTATCATCGCGGGTCAGGACAACTATCCAAAAAGCAGATCGCGACAATGACAAAGTTTTTTCTTAATTCCTCGGAAC
>DASTUU010000062.1:0-8391 GCA_035759485.1 Nitrososphaeraceae archaeon | reverse complement strand
GCATGTACTCCACGGTAGCCTGGATGAAACCCCTGAAAATCCTCGTGGATCATTTCAACTAACTCTGCTGCTAGACGATATTGACTTGGAGCCATTTTCGCTTCGTATTTTTGATCGCGATATCTAACTAGTAGCCTCGTCGAGTATGACGTCTAATCCGCCCTTAACTTTCAATGCCTTCTTCACATCTCGTACTGATGCGTCTGGGTACGCACTGTAAAAATAAAGAGAAGAGATTTGATACTTTACGATATCGTCCTTGATATTAGGACTACGTATCCCACGAAAGTCCTGAACCTCACCGAATACCGCTTCAATTTCGTCAGGAATCTTCGCCACAAAGTCGTTGATGTATGCGTCCCAGTCACCGTCATAAGTACTCGCAAATAAGAGCCTGGTATCATTATCGAAAATCACGTACCTCAAGTCATGAACTGTACCTACGTGATCCAATGCCCAACTTCCGGGGAATTTATCAGGCCCCAACTTCTTTCGCAACCGTTCCGCACCACCTGGTTTCAGCGGCATAATAAGTGTCATCTCATGTGATCGCCCTGACATTAACCCAGGCCGAGCACCACTTTTGTTTGACATGTGGCCATTGAGTTTTCGATTAATATAAGTATTAGCTTATAGCACATGCTTTAGATTAACACCAACTTTGGCAATGTGAATCATTAACTAATTAACATCATCCCATATACTTGCCGTAGTAGAAATATTTGATAGGTACGCTTCGCTCATTTCTTAATTTTGATATGCGCTTTTCTCAGCCGTGCCTCCAGTTCTTCAAATAGATATGATGGCGGCTAGTTTTGGAGTTCAAGTGTCTGATCGACGACCTTGGGCGTGTATGCCTCGGTATCCTGGATGAAATCCCTGAAAATCTTCCTGGATCATTTCCATACGCCCTGCAGCTAAACGGTATTGACTAGGAGCCATTATATCATGTGATTTTATATTCCATTATCTATCTACTGGCAACATCGAGAATGACGTCCAGCCCACCATTAATTTTTAATGCCTTCCACACATCTCTTACTGATGCGTTTGGGTACGCACTGTAAAAATACGTCGCAGAGACCTGATGCTTTACAATCCAGTCCTTGATATCAGGACTGTGTATTCCAGGAAAACCCTCAGCTTCTCCAAATATCATATCAATTGGGTCCGGAATTGTGGACGCAAAGTCGTTGATGTATGCGTCCCAATCACCATCAAAAGTGGATGCGAATAAGAGCCGGCTGTCTTCATCGATTATTGAGTATCTTAGATCGTGAACCGTACCTAAACGATCAATAAGAATTTGGTTTTTGTCCCGGAACGTATCAGGGCCTAACTTGCTTCGTAAACGTTCTGCTCCACCTGGTTTGAGTCGCGCCAAGAGTGTGAACTCATTTGATCGTCCTGCTTTTAAGCCAGGCCGAGCGACATTTTGATCTGACATGAAAAGATCTACTTTCTCATGGATATAAGTATTAGCTTAAACAGCACATGCTTTAGATTAACTCCACTTTTAGCTACGTAAATCATTAACTAATTAACATCACAGCCGTCACTTACCGTTATCAGACATATCCGATCAGATCAGGTGCACTTCGCTCAATTTTTTCATTTTTGCTTTGATATCAAAGTCTATGAGACCTGGCCTTTGTCATCCAGTGTAGCCAACCAATTCAGTGCCCGCAGGCCAGGCAAAAAACAATACTCGCCACCTCGTACTACAACGAATTGTGGGAGCCCATGAAGACGTCTTCGAATAGGGCGTTTAGGGATAGTAAATGTTCCGTCTCCCTGGCTGTTACCTAAGATAGGATCCTGCTCTCTTCCATGACCGATGAAGTCGCCATCTGTGACCCATTGCGATTGTAGAAACTCGAATTGACGCTTTATGTGTGCGCCAATCAGTAAGAATACACCTCCACGTTGTTCACCGTCATCCTCCAGTACGCCTTCCGGTAGAGGAGGGCCGTAATTGGTGGCACGCCGCAGAACATGATGAAGGTTGACAGCAACTAGGTCGTTCTTCAATGCATCACGAGGGTTCAAGCGCCGTATATGTGCGCTAAAGGGACACTTCAATCCTTCCATATCATCTGAATAGCCAAAATCATTATTTCGATTTGGGTCTGAACCTAACGTGGGATCATCATGCTTGGGGGCAAGGACCAAGGGTGCTCCGCTGCGCCATCTGCCAACCATCTTCGCGGCAACCAACTCTTCTTCTTCAGGTGATGTAGCTTGCTCTCTTAGAAATTTCCTAAACGAGGCGACCCTGGTGTGGAACTTGCGAAGGGCTATGAAGGTTCCATTACGCCGTAACACCTCCGGCTCCGGACTCGTCGCAATCTCCCCAAGTTCGTCAGAATAACCCATGATGAACTCGCCAGCCTTTACTGTTGGTTCGTATCCTGGAGGTGGATTCGTGCCACTTCCTTCAACATGGGGATTGTGTAGTCCATCCTTAAATCCAAAAGGATTACGACCGTCTGGGAGTTCGCTAAATTTCATGTGATAAACGACTGAGATTTGGGGTAAGTCCCTCTGACACTGGCGAGCTTGCTCCAAAACCGTTTCCAGGTTTTTATCATCTCTCGAGTAAATCGCCAGCGCGACATGCATATCTGAAGTGCCAAATGGATATTCCCAATTAGCAGGAGCGTTATCATCAAAGTCCTTTAAAATTGCTGCCCGCGCTGCCATTCCTTGGCGGAATTCCTCAGGAAAGCTATCCATAGATGCCTTTGGAAGCCCGAGCGCCTTGAGCCCTTGATAGGTGAAAGCTATGCCTAACCAAGCTGGAATACTTGGTACCCACCACTCTTCAGCTGGTGCCACATATGGAATAATACGACGAAGCATCTCTCGTCCTTGGGCAGCATCATCTATTCGGAGCACAATATATTCTCCCTTATACGGAGATGGACGAGGACGAAGTACTGCAGCTTGTATATCGCTCATTTCTAGTGTCGGACCACCAGCAGACTCAACTCGCTTAGCTGACATAGACTCGTTCCTTCCAAACTTGTTCTAGGGCAACGAGCATTCCAATCCGTACTCGTGGATAGTTTTGCATTATAGATAATTGATATTTTTCGCTGTACTTAAAGTTGACTTGAATATTCTAAATGAATTTAATGCATCGATAAAAAGGCAATCATTTATTTGACGTAATTAGTTTTATAATGTCATAATCACCAACATAATAGATTAGCATTATTTCTTTGCCAGCTACTGTCGTTTGTGGCAAAGAAGTAATCGCAATCGAATCAAATTAGTTCGATGGGCCTAAAGTTACACACACAAACATAACATTATAGTGATCATATAGTTCATTCTCGCTAACCTTTGTTTTCTTTACGTAATCTGGGATAATTGTTCTACCTGTCGTATATGAATCTGCTATTTCTGGTTTAGCACCATAGGTATCATAGAAGGTCATGCCACCTACATTGTGTTTCCTCAGAATTTCAGTAACTTGCTCAAGGTCAGCTGCACGAACGAATATAGATATTACGACCAGAAAGGGAATATCCAGAATAATTTTTTAAAAAGACAACATGTTGCCTGTAGAGCATGCGTGTTAGAAATGTACAACTGTTATCATAGATTAATCTGTTTCTTCATCATGTTATGAAACTCTCTGTCTGACATATTTCTTCTTGATTCTAACGTCACGGCAGCATCTTCTCCCACTGTATACCTAAATTCAGGATTATCCGAAGTAACTGCTTGTAGAATAACTTTTGCAACTTCAGATGGATGTGCTAGGTTTTGTGCCCATTGTTTGAAATATTCTAATATACTACTCCGCATTGAACTGTACTGTGAGTTGAGAGGATCTGAGGTTTTTGATGCCCACTTCAAATTCTTCAAAAAGTTCGAACCAACACCTCCAGGTTCTATAACTATAAGTTTGATCCCAAGTGGTTCCAGTTCATACCGTATAGATTCAGATAGGCCTTCAAGAGCAAATTTAGTTGCATGGTATGTTGAGTTTAGTGGAAAAGATATTCTTCCACCCAAAGATGTTATGTTCACTATTATACCTGCTCCCTGCTTTCTCATCGTCGGTATCACTGCCTGCATCACTCTTACTGCGCCAAAAAAGTTGGTTTCAAACTGTCCCTTTATTTCATCCATTGAAGTCTCTTCTAAGGCCCCCATCAAGTCGTATCCTGCATTATTTATCACAACATCAATTCTACCCTTTTCATTAGCTATTCTATTGACGGCTTCTGTAACTGACTTTTCATTATTAACATCTAGTTGAATAATCTGTAATGGCAGGTTTTCATTTTTGGCTATATTTAGTATCTGATTTGATCCTTCTCCTTCTAACTTCCGCACAGTTGCATAGGTATGAAATCCATTTCTTGCCAATATCAGGGAAGTCTCATACCCCATGCCACTTGAGCTACCAGTAACAACGGCAACCTTTTGACCCATCATCGACTGACTATTCCCCCATCGACTAACAAGGTGTGACCTACTACAAAGGATGCTTTATCAGATAATAGCCAAACAACTGCGTTAGCAACCTCTTCAGGTTCTGCAATACGCCCTATTGGATGCATCGACTTTAAGGTATCCATAAACTGCTTGTCCATGGAAGCAATCATAGGAGTTTTAATTAAACCTGGAGCAACTGCGTTTATTCTGATTCCTGATTTAGCATACCCTATTGCGGCTGATTTGGTCAGTCCAAGTACAGCATGTTTACTTGCGTCATAAATTGGCGTTTGTGGAATTCCAATCACGCCTGCTCCAGAAGACATGTTTACTATCGCTCCTGCTCCTCTCTGAATCATTTGTGGAATCTCATATTTCATACACAACCAAACGCCTCTGACATTTATGTTCATAATCTTATCGAAATCACTTGATGTCTCTTCTACTAATGTTGTCTCTGCTTCGTCAAAACCAGCGTTATTAACTGCATAATCAAGCCTACCGTATGCCTTGATGGTCTTCTCCACAAGTGCTTTAACATCGTCTTCGTTTGCTACATCTGTTTTGACAAAGATGCCGTCTCCTCCTGCTTCTTTGACTAGTTGTACCGTCTCCTCCCCTTCCTTTTCGCGACGAGCTGCTGTCACAACCTTGACCCTTTCTTCTCTAGCAAGAGCGACAGCGGTTGCTCTTCCAATACCAGAACTCCCCCCTGTCACTATCGCAACCTTTTGATCAGACGTCATGTGAGACTCCTTCCAGAGAACATATACTAAAGAAACTGACCGACATTTTCTTGATCGATTTCATGTTACAAACCTTATCATTTATGTTTTATATAAAATCCGTGAGTACTGTGCAATTAGAGTCATAATTCCCAATAACAGATGCATCAGAGACTATATAACCTTGAACGGGAAAAGTTCCAAAGGCGTACGCTTGATCACCAGCAGGTACTAATGTTCCGATCATTATTGCTGCTACTGCTGTCAGCAAAACGAATTTTTATTTGACTCATTTTGTTAACAGCTACTGCTAGTTCCGTTTACGCATTGGTTACTACAGCTACCACAATCTAAAAATTCTATGATAAGGATGATCTCTTAGATCGAGAACAATTTGAAGAGCACATATAAATGCTAAAATAAGCATCAAAACTGCTGGGTATAATTTCAAACCTAGAATTGCTATAGAAATTATGACAATACCAGAAATAATCCTATACGTTGCCCATTTTCTTCTGGTCTTAGGTTCAATATCCGGATCTTCGACCGCTACCAAATGAAGTATTGCCTGAACAAACAAACAGCCGGATATTGAACCACAAATAAGCCAAAGATCTGAAAAAGGTAAAGGGATTTCTTGGTTACTTGATGCTGCTTGTTTTATGCCAATACCAATTGCTGTAAGCCCAACTACTAAAGGGAAGTGTACGTACAGCCAAATATAGTATATACCTCTTCTACCTTTTTCCGTAGCTGCTCTTATCGCAGAGCCGCCTATATTATCAAAGTATATCCACCACAGACTAAATGGAATACTAAGTCCCAAGCCTACAGACACTGATGAATAAATATCCCATTCATGACCAGCAAGACCAGCAACTACTCCTAAAATTGATTCCCCTAGTACAATAATAACAAATAGTCCCATCCGCTCTGGTAAATGGGATATATGAGGTGCGAACTTGATGGCTAAGTGCCCGGCCAAAAATGGTGTTATGAAATCTATAGTCAAGCCTGTTCCCCATAAAATGAATCGTAAGGAAGGTGGTACAAACGCAGATACTGTCCATAATACAGCTGATGACGCGAAACCGACCGAATACCTTTCTGTCAACGGCTTAGCAGAAGGAATGAGACGACCTATACGAACATACTCTATTACCAGAAGAAATCTAATTGCAGCATAAGAAAGTGCAAAACCAGCTGAAGTTCCACCGAGTCCATGAGAAATATTTACAGCCATAGCCGTGGCTCCCATCATCTGCAGCAAAGTAAATATTCTGTGCGCTAAGTCGTCAGTGCCAAATCTTGTAGCAAAAAAAATAGCACCAATCCATGCAAACCATACTGGAACGAAAAGAGCGATAAAGCTTAGTACTCCTGCCAAAGAAATATTGTGACTCAAATTTTCTGATAATTGGGATACTACTGCCACAAAGACTAAATCATAAAATAGCTCAAGCCAAGTAGCATGGCGTTCCTTTTCTTCCTTCCTTCTTTCGCTATCCGTATTCTTAATTTTATTAAATATCTAAAAATCCTTTTCTATCCGGTTCATAAAATATTAAGAGAGTTTGGTATAGCCAACCCAATATTCCACGAGATTGGAAAATTGGGCTAATCAGCATCTAAGTGCTGGTCTCTACAGCCCTAAGACACTCCCTGATTCAGAGAGCAAATTAAGAAGTTGAAAAAGGACTTTTACCTATTTTTGAATGATAGTATCTTTCCACAGAGGACTTATTTTGAGATTTTTAATATTACAATCTATCTAAGGAAGATAGAAAAGAACCTACAATCGCATGCACCAAGATCCATTTCAACAGCTCGCAGCACTTGAGGGTCATCATCAACAATTAGGATGGCTGGCTTCATAAAATAGATCTCTTACGTATTCAAATCTAATAGCCTTTCCAATTAAATTAATTCCACGTCACTTAGCTTAGCTATTTAATTGTGGCTGTCTTCTTCATTCTGATCCTCCATTTTCAATACTAATTAATCAGGAAATAATAAAGTGGTCATAAGAGTATGAATATACAAAGACCAAAGCACATCACTTCTTCTCCATGGATAACACTTGCAATCTTAAGTGGCTTGGGTATCGTATCGGTATCTACTGAGACCATGGTACTGCCAGCTATACCTGACTTCATTGTTGATCTTAATATCTCCTATGAAGATTCATCATGGATATTGGCTGCACTACTGGTCACAGGAGCTGTTATGACTCCAATTGCAGGAAAACTATCTGATATATATGGCAAAAAGAAAGTGCTGCTGATAATTTTTGCTGTTTATATCTTAGGTCTTTTACTAGGTGCGATGGCAACCAACTTTTTCTCCCTTGTTACAGCTAGAGTAATACAAGGCGTTGGCATCTCGATGTTTCCTATAGCTTTTAGCATTATTAGAGACAAATTCCCACCAGAAAAGCTTGCGATAGCTGTTGGCATATTTAGTTCTACACTATCTGGTGGTGCTGTGATAGGTCTGATAATAGGTGGAAGTATAGTAGAGAGCTTTGGATGGCGAGCAACATTCTTATTCTTAACGCCTATTGCAATAATACTCTTTGCGATAATCGCCAAATTTGTCTACGTTAGGGAGCTAGGACAACAACAATTGGTTTCAAATAAAGCGTCTGAATTTTGTTGTAGATTTACTCATGTAAGAAAAGACATTCTATTAACGGAAAATGCAAACATGTATGCTAGTAGTAATATTAACGATAACGCCGATAGCAGACAGAGATTAAGTAAGAGCATTGATATAAAAGGTGCTATAACATTGTCGGTTGCAATAATCTCGTTTCTAGTTACACTTCAATTTTTGGAAAAGGCTGGCTCGAATGATTTAATACAAATTATCATGTTTTCAGTTGCATCAATTGTCTCTCTAATCCTATTTATAGCAATAGAGAAGAAGGCATTATCTCCATTGATCGATTTTAAGTTACTGAAAAATAGGATCATACTTCCTGCAAATATAATTAGTATGACTGTAGGATTCACCGCGCTAATGGTTGTGTATCAAACCCTTCCTATCTTGATACGAAGTCCACCGCCTGTAGGTTTTGGAGGAGACGCATCAAGTATAGCAAATGTTCAACTTCCCTATATGACAGTATCATTGATATTCTCCGTAGCTTCTGGTTTTGTAGTATCCAAATTTGGAAATCTAAGACCTACAATAGTGGGAACCATCATTACTT